>NZ_JAFREF010000009.1:0-113379 GCF_017377665.1 Faecalibacterium sp. Marseille-P9590 | reverse complement strand
TTCGATTTCGTTCTTATTGGCTACCTGTGCTATTGACTTTGCTTAATTGGTCTACGGCTATGAACGCCTTTTGAATTGCAAAATGATTTTTCGGTTGCTATACTGGACTTATCAAAATCTTTTCGGGAGGATGCCGCAATGAGCGCACAGACAATGCTGATCAGGAACCGACCTTGCCGCATTTACGGCGAAGCTCATGCAGAATACCTGCTGCTCCAAATGACCGGCGAACACGAGTTGCAAAGCATGGATGACGAAGTGGCTGCTATTGCACAAAGCAACCGAAAGTATCTGTTTGCAGCCATTCCGGTGGAAAACTGGAACGATGCACTTTCTCCGTGGGAAGCCCCTGCTGTGTGGGGAAAGCAGGGTTTCGGCGGCAATGCTGGGGACACCCTGCGCTTTCTGACGGAGCAGGTCATCCCCACACTGGAGCAGCGGTATCCTCTCCCGGAAAACGTCAAAATCATTCTGGGCGGCTACTCGCTGGCCGGGCTGTTTGCTTTGTGGGCATCCACCCAGACCGATTTGTTCTACGGTGTCGCCGCCGCTTCTCCCTCTGTGTGGTTTCCGGGTTGGATGGAGTTTGAACAGCAGCACCCGATGCAGGCACAGCACGTTTATCTGAGCCTTGGTGACAAGGAAGAGCGCACGAAAAACACCGTCATGGCTGCGGTGGGCGATGGAATCCGCGCCCTGCACAGCCGGCTTACAGAGCGTGGCGCAAACTGCACCCTTGAATGGAACAGCGGCGGGCATTTCAAAAACGCTGACCTGCGCACGGCGAAAGCATTTCGCTGGGCGATGGAGGAACATACAGGACCATTTTGATTGATGCAGACGGCTGCCCGGTGGTGGACCTGACATTGCAGATCGCAAAGCAGTTTGATGTTCCTGTTATCCTGATCCTGTGGGTCATCAAAATGTTCTAAACCGTACAGGATCGGCACGGTTTTTCGGGACTGCAAAGGTCTAAAGTCCCCAAGCGTCCAACTTACAACAAAAATGAGACAGGCGACCCACCTTTCGGGAAGCCTGTCTCATTTTTCCGTTGGGGGCTATTTGCATTGCTGAGAAACAGCCCGGTTTGGAAACTCAGTGATTGAAGGAGAACGAGGGATTACTTAAAGGCTGATATCCTTTCCGCCATTGAGCTTGCTGAAAGCCAGCAGAGAAATGACGGTGAGGATGGTCATAATGGTGGACAATGCGGCTGCAGTGCCGTAGTTGCCGCGGATGACCTCGGTATAGATTGCTACCGTCAGGGTCTTGGTCTTGCCAGTATACAGGATGATGGCGGTGGACAGTTCACTGATCATGGTGACCCAGCTCAGGATAGCACCAGAGATGATGCCGGAAGCCATCATGGGAACCGTGATGCGGAAGAATGCCGTCATCTTGGAAGCGCCCAGCGAGATAGCAGCTTCCTCAATGCTCATGGGGATCTGCTGCAGGATAGCCACCGACGAGCGGATGGTATAGGGCAGACGCCGGATGATGAGGGCTACTACCATGATGAGCATGGTGCCGCTGATGAGGAGCGGGGGCTTATTGAAGCCGATGAGCAGTGCGATGCCAAGGACCGTGCCGGGCACGATGTAGGGGATCATCGAGAGGATGTCCACCACGTTGGTCAGGGCATTGCGGCGGCGCACCACCAGATAAGCGATGAGAACAGCCAGCAGCACGATGACGACCAGTGCCAACAGGGGGATGATGATGGTATTCTGAATGCTGCGACCCAGCTTGCCGATGGCGGTCTGGTAGCTCTGCAGCGAGTAGCCGTCCACGAAGATCTTACCCTGCGTGTTCTTGAACGAGGTGTAGATGACGTAGGCCTGCGGCATGATGGCGATGCCCACTACAAGGTAGACGACCAGATGCACCAGAGCGTTGATGCCCTTGCGAGCCTCCCGCTCCTCCACGGGGTGCATACTGTTCAGAGCGAAGGCGTTCTTGTTGGAAACGTACTTCTGGACGAGGAACACCAGCGTGGTGATGACGATAGCGATGACGGCGATAGCGGCTGCAAAGCCGTCGCTGCCGCCCACCTCGTTGATGAACTCGGTGTAAAGGACAACAGGGAAGGTACGGTAGCCCTCACCGATCAGCATCGGGGTGCCGAAGTCTGCAAAGGATCGCATGAACACCAGCAGAGCCGCAGCCAGCAGGGTGGGCATGATCAGGGGCACGACCACTTTGAAGAAGCAGGCAATGCCAGAGCATCCGAGGTTTTCAGCCGCCTCGATGAGGGAGTTGTCGATGTTCTTCAGTGCACCCTTGGCGTAGAGGAACACCAGCGGGAACAGCTGGAGCGTCATGACCAGCACGATGCCGCCGAAGCCGTAGATGTCCGGGATGGCGATGCCGAGGTTTTTGAAGAAGGTGGTAATGATACCGCTGCGACCCAGCAGCAGGATCCATGAGTAGGCACCGATGAAGGGAGCCGACATAGATGCCACCACAATGAGGATATTCAGCACTGACTTGCCCTTGATCTTAAAAATCGTGAACAGGTATGCCAGTGGGGTGCCAATGGCGATGGAGAGCACCGTCGCTGTGATGGACACCTTGAAGCTGTTGATCAGGGTATCGAAATAGTAGCTCTTGGAAAAGAACTTCGTGAAATAAGCCAGCGTGAAGCTGCCGGTGTCGGGGTCCAGTACAGACTGGCGGATCAGGTATGCCATCGGGTAAAGCAGGAACAGTGCATAGAGTGCGATGGTCCCCAGCGTAATGGCTCCCCAGACATCAAGACGGAACTTATTATTGTTTTTCATAAGCGTCGCTCCTGATGAGATTGGTATCGCCGTCCTTGGTAAAGACGTTGATCTTCTCTTTCTTGACCTTCAGCAGCACCTTCTCGCCCTTCTTGAGACCCTCGCCAATGGAGGACTCCTCTACGATCTCCACCGAGTCGCCCTGATCGGTGTCAATGGTGTAGTGGGTGTTGAGACCGAGGTAGGTGCATTCCTGCACGGTGCCGTGGATGCCATCGGTGCCGTCCTTGCAGATAATGAATTCCTCCGGGCGGATGGAACAGCGCACATCCTGCTCGGCAGCCTTGTCCAGAGCGTCGATGTGCTCATGGTAGCCGTCGGCAAAGGTGATGATGCCGTCCTTGACGTGGGCATTCACGATGTTGGTGCGACCGATAAAGGTGGCAACGAAGACATTCTTCGGGCGCTGGTAGATGTCGCGGGGAGTGCCAACGTGCTGGATGACGCCGTCCTTCATAACGGCGATACGGTCGCTGATGGCCATTGCCTCTTCCTGATCGTGGGTGACATACACGGTGGTGATGCCAACGCTCTTCTGGGTGTGGCGGATGACGCTGCGCATTTCGACACGGAGCTTTGCGTCCAGATTGGAAAGCGGCTCGTCCATCAGCAGCACATCCGGCGAGATAACCAGTGCGCGAGCCAGTGCAATACGCTGCTGCTGACCGCCGGAAAGCTGGTTGGGCATCCGGTCGGCATACTGCATGATCTGCATCAGGTTCAGAAACTCATCCGTCCGCTTCTTGATCTCGGCCTTGTCCACCTTGCGGTTTTTCAGACCGAATGCCACATTGTCCCGGACGGAGAGGTTCGGGAAGATGGCATAGTTCTGGAACACCATGCCGATGTTGCGCTTGCTGGGGTCCATATCGTTGATGCGCTTCTCGTTGAAGAAGATGTCGCCGCCCTCAATGGAGTTGAAGCCTGCGATCATACGGAGAAGGGTGGTCTTGCCGCAGCCGGAGGGACCCAGCAGGGTGAACAGCTCACCATCTCCGATCTCCAGATTCAGGTCCGGGATGACCGTATTATTCCCGTAGCGCTTTACTGCGTCTTTGACTGATATTCTGCTCATACTAGCCTCCTGCTGCCCTTTGAATTACTTGCTCTGCAGATCGGTGAAGATCTCAGTGTACTTGTCCACCAGCTCTGACTTGTGGGCGCTGACGTAGGGAATGTCCTCCTCGATGACATTGATGTCTGCCATCGGGGTCATGGCATCGTTGGTGGCAGCATCCTTCATAACAGGACGGTTGGTCAGGGTGCTGCCCCAGATGTTCTGGACTTCCTCGCTCAGGATGAAGTCAATGAACAGTTTGGCATTGTCCATGTTCTTTGCGCCCTTGATGATGGTGGCGGAAGCAGGAAGGAAGACAGTACCTTCCTTCATGTAAACGATCTTGACAGGTGCGCCGTCCAGAACCAGCTGAGCACAGGGATCCTCATAGGACAGACCCACCACATACTCGCCATCGGCAACTCCCTTGTAAACGCCGCTGGAGCTTTCGCAGATCTTGCCGTCCACATTCTCAAACAGGTCGTGGACGTACTGCCATGCCTTATCGTCCTCGTAGCCGCCCATTGCAAGCAGCATATTGGTCAGGTGTGCGAAAGCGGAAGAGGAGTTGGCGGGGTCGGCAGTGGCGATTTTACCCTTCAGGGCCGGGTTCAGCAGATCTTCGTAGCCCTCGATCTTGATGTCACCGATGAGGTCGGTGTTGACGATGAGGACGCTGCCGTCCAGCACATTGCCGGTGATGAAGCCGCACTTGTTCTTGTAGGCGTCGATGACGTTTGCATCATTGGCGGAAACATACGGCTCCCACAGATCCTCGTTGGTGTACATCAGCGACCAGGAGCCGCCGAACAGGACATCTGCGTAGGGATCGTTCTTCTCGGACTGGATACGCTTGACCAGTTCGCCGGTGCCGGCCTGAATCAGCTCGACGTTGACGCCGTATTTCTCCTCAAACAGAGGAATGGTGGCGTTCAGCAGGCCCTCAGAGTTGGGCGAGTAGATCACGAGGTCGCCGCCGCCCTGTGCAGCAGTACCAGAAGCGGCAGTGGAAGCAGCGGTAGAACCGGCAGAAGAGGTGCTGGCGGAGGAGCCGCCGCAAGCGCTCAGAGCAGCAGAAGCTGCGATAACACCGGTAGCCATCAGGAACGAACGACGAGAAATCTTTTTCATAGTAAAAACCTCCATTTTTTACCTGAAACCTTTCGATAGTCCCATTTTAATGCTTATAGCACAAAAATAATACTCAAATTGCAGAACAAATGGAAAAAATACCGAACAGCGGCTGTTCGGTATTTTTTCCTAGACACTTATTTCAAGGTGCTCTGGTACTCCCGCACCGAGCAGCCTATGTATTTTTTGAAAACGTGGTTAAAATATTTGTACTCACCAATGCCGCACTCCCAGCCGATTTGGGAGATGGGCAGTTTTCCTTTCCGGATAAGTTCCAGAGCGTTCTGAATACGGCAGCGGTTGAGGTAGTCAATGACCGTTGTGCCAAGCTCTTTTTGAAACTTCTGGTTGATGTACCGTTCCGAGTAGTGGAACTGTTCCTGAAGGTCAGCAAGTGTTATCTTGCTTTGGTAATTCTCTTTCAGATAGGCTACGATGCGCAGCACCAGCGGGTCAGTGACCTTATCTTCGCTTAATGGCGGCAGAGCTGTCCGGCTGCGGACGGCCTCTGCCTCGTCCTCCCGCTGTTGGAGGTACTGGTTATCCCCTGCAAGGCGGACAGCCTTCTCCAGCGCAGTACGCATCTCGTCCATGTCGAGGGGTTTGAGCACATAATCCGATACGCCGTTCCGGATAGCCTGCTGGGCGTACTCGAACTCCGAGTAGCCTGTCAGGATGATGGCAATATAGTTGAATTTCTCCCGGGTGTCGGCGATCATCTCAAGACCGTTTTTTACCGGCATGGTAATGTCGGTAATGACAATGTCAGGCTGCAGTTCAGCGATCTTTTCTTCACCTACTGCCCCATTCTCTGCCTCGCCCACCACCGAGCAGCCGCACTCCTCCCACGGTACCGAGTAACGAATGCCCTTGCGGATGATCTCTTCATCTTCTACCAGTAGAACGCGATACATGGTTTACATTCCTCCCAGCCGGAGCTTGAGTTTCACAGTGAAGCCTTCGCCCTCGGTGCTGTCGATGGTCAGTCCGCTGTCACCGCCGTAGCCCAGCCAGATGCGACGGTTGATGTTCTGCAGACCATTGTGCTCGATGTTCACTTCATCCGAGCGCAGGATGTCTCGCAGCTGTTCCAGCATTGTCTCGTCCACGCCTCCGCCGTTATCCTCTACCGTGAAATAGAGCGCATCCTCCCCCAGCCAGCCCCGTACCCTTATATGGATACGTGGCTTCTTCTGGAATCCATATTTGATGCTGTTTTCCAGCAAGGGCTGTAAAAGCAGCTTCGGGATGATGAACTCCATGCAGGCGTCGTCGATGTCGATCTCGTAGGAGAAATTTGCACCGAAGCGGGTGGACTGGATCACAAGGTAATCCTGCAGATATTTCAGATCATCTTTAACAGGGACATTGTGCTTTGTGTTGTTGATGCTGTAGCGCAGGATGCCGATAAACCGTCCGATCAGCTGCTGGGCTCGCTGGGGGTCTGTCGGGATAAGATAGCGGATATTGTCCAGCGTATTATAAATAAAGTGGGGATTGATCTGCGCCTGAAGATTCTGCATCTCCATCCGGTTGTTCACTTCGGCAAGAGCGATGTTGCGCTGGCTCAGCTCTTGAATGCTGCGAACCATCTTGTTGACCTGACGGGCGATCTCCTCGATCTCATCGCCGGTGTCGATCTCGATGATGTGATCAGGGTCCTCCTTGCGGATGATGCGGATCTCCCGCACGAGGGTGTCCACCGACTTTACCATCTGCTCAGTCATAGCGTGCATGATACGGGCGAACATTGCCGCCCAACTCAGTCCCAGCAGTACGATCAGGAGCAGCCCCACGAAAAGATAACTGTAATTCGTGGGCGAGTAGATGAAGGAGTAAGCCAACACCGTGCCGTTTTCCAGCGAGCGGCTGCTGCGCAGATAGCGGTTCCCGTTCACTCGCACATACTGCGCCGCATCGGCGGGCAGATACTTGTTAGCGTTCTTCTGGGAGAGGAAGGAGGAGTTTGAACAGGTAATGACATCACCGTTGGATTTGGTGAGGATGGCATCGTACTGGTACTGGCTGAACAGTTTTGTCCAGTCGTTCTCATTCAGATAGACTGCCGCAGCACCCTGATATTCGCCATCCCGGTAGAGCGGATGTATCATAACGTATTCTGAGCTGTTGGCTCGGAAGTGGTAGACCGTGGTGTAGACGGTCCGCATAAGATGGCAGGCGTTGTCCACGGCGATGCCGTTAAATTCCTGCCGATGGAGATTCATCTCTCCCTCCGAAAAGGTTGTGAACCGAACATTTCCCTTGGAGTCGGTAAGGATGAGCTGTATCTCCACAAGAGCCGAGACGTTGTAATGGCTGATAAGATAACGCAGGTTGTCCTGATCATTCCGCAGCTCGGAGAGGAACAGCTCAGTGTGTCCAGCGTCCAGCAGAAAGGCTGACGTGTTATTGTACACCTCATGGAAGGTGGCGGCGACACTCTCCAGATGGTCTTCCCGCCGGGCGTTCTGGTTGAGAGCATTCACAGCAGCGATTGCAATGCAGAACAAAAGACATCCCAGCAGCAAGCTTGAGATCAGCTTACGGGAGACGCTCTGCTCCAGCTCCTGCTGAAAGCGGCTCTTTTTGTAGGTGCGATCGGGGTGACTGTGATCCATACTTTTTTCGCTCCTGCTCTTCGACAAACTTTGCCATACTTCGATTATAATGCCTTGAATCAGATGAGTCAACGGGCGTGTTGCTGTCATTTTTATTGCATAACACAAAAAAACTGCTCGGAACGACCTTCTCCTATCGTTCCGGGCAGTTTCATCATCACCCTCAACCGTAACGGTGATGGTTTCGCCCTGCTTGATGCCAAGGCCCATGACTGCCATGAAACAAAGAGACTGAGAAAAAGGCTGACCCTGCCGAAGCAAGCAGGTATGCACAGTGTGCACAGGATATTCTGAAAGCTTTCGTCTGCACAGGCGATGATGGAGGGGCTGGGCTATGGCAATGCGTCAGCATGATGCCATACGCCCCAAAGACAGGGGGGGATGGGCGATGTTCCGGCAAAAAAGAATGGACAGACGAATAAAATTCATCTGTCCATTCGATTTGGCGGAGCATCAGGGAGTCGAACCCTGGCACCGGTCTCCCGGCCTATCGCATTTCGAGTGCGACCTCTTACGACCACTTGAGTAATGCTCCATATTCACAATACGGCTTAATTATTATAGCAAAATCCCGCCTTTCCGTCAACTGGAAATACAAAAAGCCCTTTCCCTTGTGCTTGACAGGCAGAACGGGGTGTGCTATATTTATTTCAAATTTGAAGTATACACTCAAAGGAGAACCTATGGCACAGAATCGACAGGATATGGGCAGCGGGCCAGTCAAGCCCCTGCTTTTGCAGTTGATGATACCCGCCGTGGTGGCGCAGGTGGTCAATCTGCTCTATAACATCGTAGACCGCATTTACATCGGCCACATCGAGGGCATCGGTGCGGCGGCGCTGACGGGCGTGGGTCTGTTTGCGCCGATCCTTATGCTCCTGAACGCCTTCGCCATGCTCATCGGCGCGGGCGGTGCGCCCCGCACGGCCATCGCGCTGGGACAGGACAATAAAGACGAGGCCGAAAAAATCATCGGCAACAGCTTTACCATGCTGCTGTTTTTCGCTGTGGTGCTGACGGCGGGCTTCTATGCCGGTGCGCCCGCCCTGCTGCGGCTCTTCGGTGCCAGCGACGCCACTCTCCCCTATGCGGTGGCCTATGGCCGCATCTACATCCTCGGCTCGGTGTTCGTGCTGCTGGTCATGGGCATGAACCCCTTCATCACGACCCAGGGCTTTGCGAAGATCAGTATGCTCACGACGGTCATCGGCGCAGTCATCAACATCATCCTCGACCCCATCCTGATTTTTGGTCTTGGCTGGGGCGTCCGGGGTGCGGCAGTGGCGACGGTGCTCAGTCAGGCCGTGGGTGCCTGCTGGATATTGAAGTTCCTCACCGGCCCCAAGACCATCCTCAAGCTGCGGAAAGAAAACCTCAAAGTGGAGCGGAACATCATCCTGCCGGTGCTGGGGCTGGGCATCTCGTCCTTCGTCATGCTCTCGACGGAGAGTTTGCTCTCCATCAGTTTCAGCTCCAGCCTCGCCCGCTACGGCGGCGATGTGGCTGTGGGCGCGATGACCGTCATCACCAGCGTGTCCCAGCTCTGCACCATGCCTATTCAGGGCATCTGTCAGGGCGGCCAGCCGGTCATGAGCTTCAACTTCGGCGCAGGCAAAAAGCCCCGCGTCAAGGAGGCGTTCCGCTTCCAGCTCACCCTCTGCTTCGGTTATACCACCCTGTTCTGGCTGCTCATGATGCTGGTCCCCGGCGTGGTGGCGGGCATCTTTACCTCGGATGCCGCCCTCATCGAATACACCACATGGGCCATGCGCATCTACATGGCGGGCATCCTCGCCATGGGCGTTCAGATCGCCTGCCAGCAGAGTTTTATGGCGCTGGGTCAGGCCAAGGTCAGCCTCCTGCTGGCCTGTCTGCGGAAGATCATCCTACTTATCCCGCTGATTTTTATCCTGCCCTGCTTCACGGCAGATAAGTGCCTCGGCGTCTTTCTCGCCGAGCCGGTCAGTGATATTCTGGCAGCGACCATTACAGCCATCACCTTCTTTTCCCGCTTCGACAAGATACTGGACAAGGGTGCCGGGAAGGTATGATTCGCAGGAAATAAAAACAGCCCGCGGACGGACAAAAATCCGGCCTGCGGGCTGTTTTTGTGTCAACGGTAGTCGATTTCAGAAAGAGTGATGCGTGGCTTTTCCGTGCCGGTCTTTTCGCACATCAGGTCGAGCTGCTCCTGCAGGTAAGGCACCCGGGTGCTGACGTCCGGGAACTTCGGTCCCAGAATGACTTCGTCTAATTGGAGAGGAAAAGGTGTCTGCACGAAAAGCCACGGTTTGTCGCTGTCGGTATGGAGGATGTTGTCCTTCGTCTGGTAGATGACCCGCAGCTCCTGCTCGTAGCTGTAGCTGCTGTCTTTGAAGAGGTAGAGGACTTTCCCTAGGACATCATCGAGATAACGGCGGTCCTGTTCTGCGATTTCCTCGGCGACATTGTGCAGTTCCTGGAGCTGTGAATTTATGGCGCGGCAGGAGCGGGAAAGCTTTTCATTGTCTTCGTTCAAGACTACATACGAGTTTCCCTGTTTCCGAAGGTAACAGACGTGATAGAGAACAGGCTCGGCTTCTTCTTCCATCCATTTTGATGCTTTCCAGTCGATGACAAGACAGCAGCCTCTGGCGTGGTCGCCATACATTTCCCACATGGGCAGGTAGTCGATGCGGGGGCTGAAGCATTTTACAAATACAAAGGGAACATCCAGAGGTTTGCGGCCTTTTTGAAGTGCTCCATACGATGGGCCGTAAATTGCTTTTTGCAGAGTTTTACCTTCGTTTGGGTCATTCATGTAGGAGAGATGCATCACCGTCAGCTTCCCCAGCCGGTCAGCGGTGTCGTCCTCTTCGGTACATTTTTCGGGGAGCATATAAGAAAAAACTTCTGCCGATGTATAATAAGCGATTTCCTCCGCATCCTCCTCAGCGTTCAGTTCATCTAAAAGAAGTTCCGAAAGATATGCAGCTTTTGCCAGCCTCAGATAAGAGTCGAAGCACCATATCCCCGACTTCCATGTCATATGCGCTGCATAGCGAGAAAGAATAGAGTAACCGGTATCCTCAAGCAGGCGGGATTTTTCCATGATAGCGACTTCCCAGCGCTCCCTGTCAGGGTCATCATAAAGACGGGCAAGCTCAGGGAGGAGACGCTTTCTCGTTATGACGATGAACATCAGCAGTGCCAGACGGTTCCGGTGGAGCCGCCGAGGGTTGGGTGTGTCCAGCACTTCCTTAATGGCCGCAAGAAATGCATCCAGATTTTTCGCGCGGGAAGCAGCCGAAGCTTCCGGGTCGATGATACGATTGTACCGTTGAAAATAGGTCGGCGAATCGGAAGAAACGCTGTAGGGATAGGGGGCGCCCTTCAGGATACGGGTGTAAAGCTCATACTGGCGTGAAAAAGAAATGAAATAGCTGTCATTGAAGTCTTTCGCCGGCTTTCCGGCAGGGTCGATCTTCCACGACAGGGCCGCCAGCCCGTAAAACTTCAGGGCTTCCTCAGTATTGAGCTCCAGAAACAAAAAACGGTCTGCCTGTCGGATATAGAGTCTGTCAAAGTTGGGAAGAAATGTTGATTTGGCAAAGTTTTTATTCTCGCTCACAGCGGTATGCCATTCTGTGACTTCTTCCCATACAGTATCTTCGCAGCCGTAGCAGAGCAAAGCCTCCGTTAGCGCACACAGGTCAGCTTTGTTTCCGAGGCCATGTTTGATGCAAGCACAGTAATTATAAAAATCATTTTCCAAATCGTTTACGAATAACAACAGGTCTGGCTTTTTTGTATGTGAGCGTTTTCTCGTTCGGATGGTTTTGCTTTCTTCATCCGAAAAGGACAGCCCGTATTTTTGAATCTTCCATAAAACACCTGCTGCGTGGCCGAGAGCATTTTTCTCATCACCGGGAAGACTCCCGAAATCATCGTGCTCATAATCCTCTGTCACGATGCTGACCCTATCCATAAACTCCGGATGCGGATTCAGCGTCAAAAGCTCCTCATAAAGCTTTTTATCATATTCGAATTCCAGCAGTGGATATTTCATCTTTTCGTCCGGCATGGAGCATCCTCCTTTTTACGTCCTTTCAGTGAGCATTCCGCACATGACTTCCACGCACTGTGGGTCGAACGCATGTCCGGCACACTCGCGGAGGGCCGCGGCGATTTGGGCGTCCGTCTCGCCCCGGCGGCGGTGGCGGTCGGTGAAGTCGGCCACAGCGAGGATGCGGGACAGCAGCGGGATGGCCTCGCCCTGCAGCCCCTCAAGGTAGCCGGTGCCGTCGTAATTTTCGCGGTGATACCGCACGGTCTCGGCCACCCGGTCTACGATTTGGAGTTCCTGAATGATGCGGCAGCCCCGCTCTACATAGGTCTTGTAGAGCTGGTACTGCTCCTCGGTGATGTTCCGCTGCAATACCACATCATCGGGCAGGCCCACGGTGCCGACCTCGTGCAGAAGGCCCGCATAGTAGCCGTCCCGGCAGGCGGCCTCATCCAGACCCATCCGGCGGGCCATCTCCTGCGTCAGCTCCGCAGTCTGCTGGCAGTGGAGGTCGATTTCGGGGATCTTGGAGCTGAGGGCGCTGTACATGGCCGTGATGACCTTCAGCGACATCTCCGAGAGTTTGCCCTTCTCCGCGTCGATGCGCTGCTGCAATAAAAGATGGCGTTTGGCCTTGTCCACCCAGTAGCGCTGGATGGAGAACATGATGATGTAGGCCACCCCGAGGATGCAGATATAAAGGAACGGGAAACGGCGCACGAAGCTCTCGCCGTAGAGGGCGGCGGGGTCGGGGATGAGCCCGCCGCGCAGGCAGGCCATCACCCAGAGAAAGCCCAGAAGGTTGATAAAAGTGCCGTCCACGAGGCCCAGCGCGAAGGTGCAGGAAAAGGAGAATATCAGCAGGAAAAACCAGCTGAAATACCCCACATAAGCCTTCTGGAAAAGCAGGGCGCTGCCGGCCAGAAACGCCAGCGCTGCACCCAGCTCCCGCGCCCGGCTGGCACTGCGGCGGGACAGAAAGAGGTTGACGCCGTCCAGAAGCATCATGCCGCCCAGCAGAAGATAAAACGGCAGCGGCGCGCCGTACAGAAACCCCAGCGGCAGATGTACCAGCCAGAGCAGACCCACGACGAGCTTGGTGTAGAGGACCAGCTGCGGGTCGCCATGGGGGACGAGTACCGTCTCGCGCAGTCGTTCAAGCGTATCCTTGTTCATAAAACATCCTTTTGGCGCGTCACGGCACCGCTATCTCTCCGCTTTCCAGCAGCTCCACCACGGCCTTGACCGCCGCAGGCTCGAACTGCGTCCCGCTCAATTTCCGGAACTCTCCGATGATGTAGTCCCTGTCGCAGTGGCCGCGGTAGCACCGGTCGGAGCCCATGGCGTCCAGCGCATCGGCGACGCTGATGATCCAGACCATCTCCGGCAGCTGCCCGCCTTTCAGCCCGGCGGGGTAGCCTTTGCCGTCGAACCGCTCGTGGTGGTAGCTGGCACCGCAGTCGGCCTGAGGCAGAAATTCCAGCCCCTCGAGAATTTTTCGGCCCCAGACGGTGTGCTGCTTCATGATGTCGAACTCCTCGTCCGTCAGCCGGGAGGGTTTGTTGAGGATGGCGTCCGGCACGGCGATCTTTCCGATGTCATGGAGCAGGGCGCTCCGGTAGAGGCTGTCCAGCTCCTCGCCGGCGAAGCCCATATGCGCCCCGATGAGGCGGGCATATTCGGCCACCCGGTGGGAGTGCTCGCTGGTGTAGCGGTCTTTTTCGTCTATCATCTGGCTGATGGCGGCCACAGAGCTCACCATCAGCTGCCGGGCCTCGCAGATGGTGGCATGGACCTCACGTTCCATCTCTTTTTCGCTCTGTTCCTGCTGGATGCGGTAGTGTTTGTAAAAGATGTCCGCTGTTATCATCAGCAGACAGAACGACCAGTAGGCTGCGGGGTAGAAAAGCGCATAGTCCCGGCGGTAGAGTGTGCTGCCGACGAGGGGACCCAGCCACAAAAAACAGGTGGCCGCGAGGCCGTAGGCCGTGCAGAACGGCAGGCCGATGGGCAGCCCCGACTGCACGAAAAGAGTAGCCGGCATCAGGAAGAACCACAGGTTCTGGAAGCCGTCGTTCTCGTTCCAGACCAGAAGCAGCAGGCCTATGAAGATAAGGGCCGTGTTTGAGAACATGACCAGATGCTTTTCGTTTTTCGCCCGGGGCAGCAGCCACTCCACCATCAGCAGCACAAGGCTGGTGAGCCCGGTGAGGACGAAGACGACGGGCTTGTCGAGGCCGTTGCAGCTGAAATTCAGCGCAAAAAGCACGACGACAGCCAGCGTCAGCACCTGGCGCAGGTAGTCTGAGTCCAGCGTAGAATGCTTTTCGTAATGATATACTTCCTTGAGAAGGGGCCAGATGCGGTAAAGCATGAAAATGTCGCCTCCGAACGGGCCGCGCGGGCGGCTGGCTGCTGTATCTTATATTACAATATTTTTATTATACAACGAAATCTGGACGATGAACAGATGGAATTTCAGAATGACTGTATGCATCAAAAATACATCAGCAAAGAATTTTGGGTATAAGAGCTAGGAATCGAAAGGAAGGCTTGCGGAAGGCTTCAAAAACTAATCAAACGGGTCACTTTGTACAAACATTGCCTGAAAAATTTGTGCTTGAATCTAATTGCGGGATGAGAAAATATGCGTTATCATAATATCCAAAGGCGACCCGTATGCGGAAGGAATGTTGCCGTGAGCAAAGCACGGCGCTGCCATAATACGGATAAACGCAACGTGAATCGGAGGTAACAAGAAATGAAAAAGATCTCTCGTCGTGACTTCCTCGCAGCTTCTGCTGCTGTGGGTGCAGCTGGCGTTCTGACCGCCTGCGGCGGTTCTTCCAGCAGCACTGCCACCTCTACTGCAGCTTCCACTGCTGCCAGCACCGCTGCTGGCGGCAAGTCCACCGACTACCCCACCAAGGGTATTTCCGTCATCTGCCCCTGGTCTGCAGGCGGCGGCACGGACTCCTGCCTGCGCGCATTCTGCGAGGCTATGGGCAAGAACCTGGGCGTCACCCTGACCGTCGATAACCAGACTGGCGGCGGCGGCATCCTGGGCCATCAGGCTATCGCAGATGCCAACACCGACGGCTACACCATTGGTATGATCACCTTCGAGCTGGCTACCTATAAGAAGCTGGGCACCAGTGAACTGACCTGGGAGAATTACGCTCCCCTGTGCCGCGTCAACACCGACGCAGCTGCCATCACCGTCGGCGCAAAGTGGGCTGCTGACAACGGCATCACCGACCTGCCCGGTTTCATTGATTACTGCAAGGCTCACCCCGGTGAGGTGCAGATGGGCGGTTCTTCCAACGCTTCTGTCTGGCACATCGCTGGCGGCTACCTGATGAGCGCTACCGGCATCGACATCCAGATGATCACCTATCAGGAAGGCGCTGCTACCGCTGTCCAGAACGCAGCCGGCGGCTTCATTCAGGGCGTTACCGTCTCTCTGGCCGAAGCTCGCAGCTTCATCGAGTCCGGTGACCTGATCTGCCTGGGCGTCATGGACGAAGAGCGCAACCCCGTCTTCCCCGATGTTCCTACCTGTAAGGAGCAGGGCTACGACATCACCTACTACACCCAGCGCGGTATGGCCGCTCCTCTGGGCGTTGATGATGCCATCATGACCCGTCTGGAAGAGGCCTGCGCCGCTGCCATCGAGGACCCTGACTTCGTGACCTTCATGAACAACAACGGTCAGGCAATCTCCTATCTGGATGCACAGGGCTATGCTGACTACCTGAAGCAGGCTGCTGTCGATGTCGCAGCTGCTATGGACGCTGTCGGCCTCTGATTTGTCTCTCTGAGTATTTGCTGGGGCAGGCAGTTCATGCCTGCCCTTTTTTATGAGAAGATATAGAGAGGAGGAACCCCTTTTGAACAAAGACAAAATGAAAACGATGGCCTTCTCCAATCTGGTAGGCTCCATCATTTTCCTCGCGATCGGCATCTGGGCGTGGCTCCAGACCGATAATTTCCCTGAGGTGGCCAACACCTATGTGCAGGCTTCTACCTTCCCCCGCGTCATGATCGTGGGTATGCTCATCTTCTCGGTGGTCCTGCTCATCCAGTCCATCTTCAAGCTGATGGGTACCATGAAGCCCACCGACCCCGTTGCTGTCGAAGTCGGCACCCTGAATCCCCTCAAGGATAAGGGCGTGGCCGCTGCTTACCTCGTTATGCTCCTCTGTGTGCTGTTCGCTGCTCTGTTCAAGAGCTGCGGCTACATCCTGTGCGCTGTGGTGCTCTCGATGATCATCATGTTCCTCATCGGCAAGCGCAACTGGGTGCAGATGGTCCTTGTGAGCATTCTGGTGCCGCTGCTGATGTGGCTGGTGTTCTACAAGGTGCTTACCGTCAATATTCCGCTGGGTCCGCTGAACTTCCTGCGCACCCTCGTGGACATGATATAAGGAGGGAGCACAGTTATGGATTTTAGTCTGCTTCTTTCCAGCTATGCTACTGTCTGGTCCAACCCCGAGGTCCTTCTGATGACCTTCATCGGCGCACTGGGCGGCGTTCTGCTGGGCGCGATCCCGGGCATGACCGCCACCATGGGCGTGGCGCTGCTCATCCCCTTCTCCTTCGGCATGGACCTCATCCCGTCCATCGGCCTGCTGCTGGGCATCTACTGCGGCGGTATGTACGGCGGTTCCATTTCCGCTATCCTCATCCACGCCCCCGGCACGCCCGCCGCAGCCGCCACCCTGCTGGACGGCTACCCCATGTGTAAGAAAGGTCAGGCTGGCAAGGCACTGTCCGTTGCCATGTTCGCCTCCTTCTGCGGCGGCGTCATCGGCGCACTGGTCATGACCTTCCTGTCTCCGCTGGTCGCTGATATGGCCATGAACTTCGGCCCCGGCGAGATGTTCATGCTGGCCGTCTTCGGTCTGTCTGTCATCGTCGCAATTTCCGGCAAGTCTGTGGCCAAGGGCCTCATCAGCGCCTTCTTCGGTATGCTGCTCTGCACCGTCGGCCTCGACCCCACCAACGGCATCCCCCGCTTCATCACCACCAAGCAGACCGGCCTGCTGGATGGCTTCCAGTTCATCCCCACTCTGATCGGTCTGTTCGCTGTCTCTGAAGTCATCGCCGGCGTTGAGCGCATCATCCGCGGCGAAGAGCATGAGCAGAAGTCCAACGAGAAGATCACCAACGTCCTGCCCGATTGGAAGACCATCAAGCGGATCTGGCCCAACATCCTCTCCGGCGGCCTCATCGGCACCTTCATCGGCGCCATCCCCGGCGCAGGCGGCGACATCGCAGTCTTCGTCTCCTACGGCGCCAGCAAGTCTGCAAGTAAGCACCCCGAGCTGTACGGCACCGGCATCCCCAACGGCGTTGCTGCTACCGAGTCCGCCAACAACGGCTGCTCCGGCGGCGCTATGATCCCCCTGCTGTCTCTGGGCGTCCCCGGCGACTCCGTCACCGCCATCCTGCTGGGTGCCTTCATCATGAAGGGAATCACCCCCGGCCCCATGATGTACGTCACTGAGCTGCCCACCGTCTACCGCGTCTTCGCAGCTCTGATGCTGGCAAACCTCTGCATGCTGGTCGTCGGCTGCCTGGGCGTCCGCTTCTTTGCAAAGATCGTCTCCGTCGAGAAGAAGATGCTCTACCCCATCATCCTCGTCATCTCCCTGCTGGGTGCTTTCTCCATCAACAAGAATGCCTTTGATGTGGGCGTCTGTGTCGCCTTCGGCATCATCGGCTGGCTGATGAACAAGTACGAGTTCCCGCTTTCTCCCATCCTGCTGGCCCTCATTCTGGGACCCATGTGCGAGAAGAACTTCGTGCGCTACATGAACATCCAGCGCGGCAACTTCTTCGCCATCACCACTTCTCCCATCGCAATGGTCTTTGCAACGGTCGCTATTCTGGTCATCGTCTACTCTGTCTACAACCAGAGCAAGATCAACAAGCGTGCCGCTGCAAACGCTGCACAGGAGAAGGCATAAGCTCAACATCCTGACAAGCTCTGTCTGTTACATTCCCATGAAGCTGCGGCTGTCCCGTTCCGTCGGGGCGGCCGCACTTCGCTTTGGGCAGCAAAAACGGAGGTCTGTTTATGTGGTTTGTATTTGCACTGGGCTCGGCCCTGTTTGCGGCCCTTACCTCGATCCTGGCCAAGGTGGGCATCGAGGGGGTCAACTCCACTCTGGCCACCGCCATCCGCACCGTGGTGGTGCTGGCCATGAGCTGGGGCATGGTGTTCCTCACCCGGGCCCAGGGGGGCATGGGGGAGATCAGCCGCCGGAGTTGGCTCTTCCTCATCCTATCGGGGCTGGCCACCGGGGCGTCCTGGCTGTGCTACTACCGGGCCCTGCAGCTTGGCCGGGCCTCTCAGGTGGTGTCCATCGACAAGCTCAGCGTGGTGATCACCCTGGTGCTGGCCTTTGTGTTCCTCCACGAGCCCTTTACCGCCAAAAGTATGGTGGGCTGCGCCCTCGTCGCCGCCGGCACCCTGTTTATGGTGCTGTAAGAGGGTAAGCTCCCTGCAAACAAAAGGCCCTCCCGGGTTTGCCTGGGAGGGCCTTTTGTGCTTGTCAGTGGGTGGTATCTTCTGCCGGAGCCTCAGGGTGGCGGCACTTGGCCAGCATATCCAGCTCCGGCATCAGCTCGGTGCTGATGACCGAGAGCATCTGCTCCATCTTGTCGCAGTCCTCAGCCGGGAAGCGCTTGCGCACACGCTCGATGACCGTGTGCAGGTAAGAATAGCTGATGCTGTAGTAATCGATGTATTTCTGGGTGGGGCGCAGGAAGTATTCGCGGCGGTCGGTGGTGGACTGGATCTTCTCCACATAGCCCTTTTTGACGAGGCTGCCGATTTTATAAGCCGCGTTGGGGGTGGAGATGCCCATCATGCGGGAAAACTCCGCAATGGTGGGCTCCCCCATCGCCATGATGCCCTCCATGCAGAAGGACTCCACCGTAGTCAGCGTGGCTTCGCGGGTGGCAAAGCGCTGAAATACATTCTGATAAAAATGCAGCTTGAACTTTGTATAGACGTCCTGAAAGACTTCTTCCAGCATGGGGTTTTCCTCCAGTGAGCAAATAGCTCAAAAAATTTACTCTTTTGATAAGTATACCATGATTTGCGCCGGAGGGGAAGACAAAAATCTACGATTCCGTTAAGATTTTGTGACTTCTTCCTTCCCAGTATGGCCCATCCGCGCCTTGACGATGCTGAGCACGACGAGTTCGATGACGATGGCACAGGCCAGCAGCACGAAGGAGGTCAGGGTGTTGGCGGCATCGCCGAGGACAGCCTGTGCTGCGCCGCAGAGCAGATAGCAGCCCGCCGAGATGGCGGCGGCGGTCATGGCGTAGGGCAGCTGGGTGGAGACATGGTTCACGTGGCTGCAATGCGCGCCGGCAGAGGCCATGATGGTGGTGTCGGAGATGGGCGAGCAGTGGTCGCCGCAGACCGCGCCGGACAGGCAGGCGGCGATGGAGACCACCAGCATCTCACCCTCCGGGAACGCATGGCAGACGATGGGGACCAGAATCGAGAAAGTACCCCAGGACGTGCCGGTGGCAAAGGCGAGGAAGACCGCCACCACAAAGATGATGATGGGCAGCAGGTACTGCAGAGCCGCTGCAGAGCCGCTGAGCAGGCTTGCGACGTAGTATTTTGCGCCCAGCAGGCCGGTCATGCCGGAAAGCGTCCATGCCAGCGTCAGAATGAGCATGGGGCTGACCATGGCCTTGAAGCCCTCGGGGATGCAGGCGGCGAAGTCCTGAAAGGTCATGACGCCCCGCACCCGGTAAAACACGAAGGTGAACATCAGCGCAATGGCGCTGCCCAGCACGAGGCCCATGGAGGCGCTGCAGTTGGCAAAAGCGGTGACGAAGTCCACGCCCTCAAAGAAGCCGCCGGTGTACACCATGCCGAAGATGCAGGCCGCGATGAGCACCAGCACCGGCGCGATGAGGTCCACCACATGGCCGCGGGTGTCGCTGCCGTCGTCCGCGTCGTCGCCGTAGGGGCGGTCGTCGGTGGTGAAGAGGTCGCCCAGCAGGGCGTTATCCTCGTGCTTCTTCATAGGGCCGTAGTCGAGGCCGCTGAAGATGAGGAAGAGGCTCATCACCATGGTGAGGATGGCGTAGTAGTTATAAGGGATGGTGCGCAGGAACATGGTAAAGCCGTTGATGCCCGAGCCTTCCGGCACAGAGGACGTGACGGCGGCGGCCCAGCTGGACACCGGCGCGATGATGCAGACGGGTGCTGCGGTGGCGTCGATGAGGTAGGCCAGCTTTGCGCGGGAGACCTTCTGCCGGTCAGTGACCGGGCGCATGACGGAGCCGACGGTCAGGCAGTTGAAGTAGTCGTCCACAAAGATGAGGATGCCCAGCAGCAGGGTGGCGAACTGCGCGCCCGCCCGGGTGTGGATGTGGGTGGAGGCCCAGCGGCCAAAGGCGGCGCTGCCGCCGGCCTTGTTCATCAGGGCCACCAGAATGCCCAGCATCACCAGAAAGACGAGGATGCCGACGTTGCTGGAATCGGACAGCTTGGACACCATGCCGCCGTCTTCGTTGAAGAAGAGGGTGGTCAGCGCCAGCTCAAGATTGCCGTTGGCGTAGAGCAGTGCGCCGGTGGCGATGCCCACCAGCAGCGAGGTGTAGACCTCTTTGGTGTTCAGGGCCAGCACGATGGCTATCACAGGGGGCAGCAGGGACAGCGCCGAGCTGTACACGGCGCAGGTGTAGGTGGAAGGGTCGTCGATTTTGCCAGGCGTTGCGGCGGTACACCACAGCAGCAGGGCAAACACCAGCAACGCACCCACCCACGAGAGATTGGTTTTTTTCATGATAAACTCCTCGGTTGATTTTTTTGCAGCCTGCCGGGCAGACTAACCCTTTAGAAGCCGTTTTCATAAGCATTGCACACCGCCCGAACGGCCTTTTTGCCCGCATACTGCGTTGCTTTCCCTTGCAATCCGCTCAGGATTGCTGCGGAAAATCGCCTTGTCTGCGAGCAAAAATTCTCGTCGTTCGATGCACCCTGCTTACAAAAACAGCTTCTAACGTGATGGGACACGGAAGGGGGTGTTGGCTGCGCCGGACTATAAAGCGATGTATTTAGAGCTGTTCCGTGCCAGCGAACAGGCGGCACGGCTTTTACAGGAAGCTCAGGCCCGGGCCGAGCAGCAGCTGCTGGCTGCCGACCCGCCGCCCATCGAGCTTGCCGAGAAAAAAGAGTCTTAGCCCTTCTTGCTCTCGGCCTTGGCGGCAAACTTTGCGTCGTTGACCACAAAGCGCTCGTGGACGCCGCCGCCCACGGGGCCTTTCTCGTCGTACAGGGAGACTTTGAACACCAGCTTGCGGCCTTCCACAGCGGTCAGCTCACTCTCGCAGGTGACGGTCATGCCCACGGGGGTGGGGGCGGTGTGCTCCAGCTCCAGCTTGGTGCCCACAGAGCCGCAGCCCTCATCCAAAGCGTCGGCGACGCTCATCCAGCAGGTCTTTTCGGCCAGCGCCACCAGTGCGGGAGTGGCGAAGACATTCAGCGTGCCGCTGCCCATGGTCTTGGCGGTGTTCTCGGGGGTGACGGCGACGCTCTGCTTGCCGCGGATTCCAGTTTCTAACATATAAAAATTCCCTCTTTCTTAATTTGTCGTGATGCCGCGGTTTGCGGCAGATAATTTCACATTTGTAAGGATACCACAAAACTCACACCATTGCACCTGTTTTCGGGATTTTCCTTCAAAACTCTTTCCGTTTGAGGCCAAACGCGGTATCATAAGCTGGACAAGGAGGGAAAGAAGATGAACGATTTCTGGAAATCCTACGACATCACCCACGCCGAATACGGGGCCGATTACCGATGCTACCCGCTGTATGGCACTGTTCACCTCATGGAGCTGGCCGTTTCGCTTGCCTTTATCGTGGGGGCGGCCCTGTGGTATCGCCGCAGTTCTGCCCGCACCCGGCGGCGCATTTTAGTCGGAGTCACCGCTTTGCTCCTGCTGGACGAAGCTGCCCTTCTGCTGGGGATGGCCCTGACCGGCCAGTGGAATTGGAGCTATCTGCCCCTGCACCTGTGCAATATCAACGTCTTCGTCTGTCTGTACAACACGATCACGGACAGAAACTGGTGCAAAGAGGAGCTGTATGCCCTCTGTATCCCGGGTGCAATGCTGGCACTGCTCTGCCCCAGCTGGCTGGATGTCCCCTCTTGGTGGACGCTCATCAATCTGCACTCCGTCAGTATCCATGCCCTGCTGGTACTCTATCCAGTCCTGCTGGTGGCGGGCGGCTACCGTCCCAGTCCCCGGCGGGTGCCGCAGGTGCTGGCGTTCCTGTTCGGCTCTGCCCTGCCTATCTACTTTCTGAATAAGTCCCTTAACACCAACTTCTATTTCCTCAATAATCCCTACGGGAACATCATCACCAGCACCTTCACGGCCCTGCTGGGCGAAAAATATTATATCCTGGGCTTCCTGCCTGCCACCGCGCTGGCGCTGTTCCTCATGTATCTGCCGTGGGCGGCGGACTATAAAAAGAAGAAGCGGGCATGAATGCAGTGCTTTAGAAAAAGGCAGTTCGGTCAGGACTGCCTTTTCTTTCGCCCTAAATTGCACCCTTCCTGCAAAATAAATCTGCAAATTTCTTGCGTTTTGCGGTCTGTTTTATCAATTTTAAGAGAATGCTGATTTTTTATACAAAACTCCTTGACAGGAGCCATACAGCGTGTTATCATGAACACATGAACAGGTGTTCATATATTGAAACGAAAGGATGACAACGATGGCTGAGAATGCTCTTGCCCCAGAACAGAAGCTGCCCAAGGCCCCGCCGGTGCTGCCGGACGATGAGGTGCTCTACGAGCTGGCCGATTTGTTCCGGGTGTTCGGCGATTCCACCCGCATCAAGATACTCTACGCCCTCCACGACGATGAGCTGTGCGTGCAGGACATTGCAAATGCCGTCCAGCTCAGCCAGTCGGCGGTGAGCCATCAGCTGCGGGTGCTCAAGGACTCAAAGCTCGTCCGCTTCCGCCGCGACGGCAAGACCATTTACTATGCACTGGACGATGACCATGTGCGCAGCATCCTCTCCATGGGCATGGACCACATCGAAGAGTGATGCCCCCAAAACGCTGCAAGCTCTGCCGCACCCTGCGGCGGAGCGGAGATATAGAAAGAAAGGCTGGTACTTATTATGAAAAAGAGCTACAAGATCGAAGTTGACTGCGCAAACTGCGCCCAGAAGATGGAGGATGCCGCCAACACGGTCGCCGGCGTCGCAAAGGCTACCGTCAGCTTCATGACCCAGAAGATGAACGTCGAGTTCGATGAGGGCGCGGACGTCAAGGCTACTATGCAGAATGTCCTCTCCGCCTGCAAGAAGGTCGAGGACGACTGCGAGATCTTTGGCATCTGAGTTTCGACTTATACTGCCGGGATGCGCGTGGAAAATGTGGAAAAATAAATCAGCTTTCAACAATTTCCACGGCGTTTTCAACATCCTGGACGCAAAAATAGAAAAATGAACGCGTATTTGCGGCTTTTTGCGGGAAAAACTCGTGGAAAAGCCGGGGGAAAGCGTGGAAAACAAGCCCCTTGTGGGGAAAACCTGTTGAATCTGAGAAAACTGCCCCAAAAGGAGGCTGGTACCCGTGACGAAAAAACAAAAGAAAATGCTGTACCGCATCATCGCCGCTCTGGCGCTGGTGCTGGTGCTCAAGCTGCTGCCGCCTCTGCCCGCGTCGGTGGAGCTGCTGCTCTACTGTATCCCCTACCTCGTGGTGGGCTGGGATGTGCTCCGCAAGGCCCTTCTGGGCATCAAGAACCGTCAGCCCTTTGATGAATGCTTCCTGATGGCCGTCGCCACCGTGGGTGCCTTTGCGCTGGGCGATTACGTCGAGGGCTGTGCCGTTATTATCTTCTACCAGATCGGCGAGCTGTTCCAGGGCGTTGCCGTCGGCAAGAGCCGCCGCAGCATCTCGGCCCTGATGGATATCCGGCCCGACTACGCCAACATCGAGGGCGAGGACGGCAAGCTGGAGCAGGTGGACCCCGATGAGGTCGAGATCGGCACCATTATCGTGGTCCAGCCTGGTGAGCGTGTGCCTATCGACGGCGTTATCGTCGAGGGCGCTTCCACCCTCAACACCGCCGCCCTCACCGGCGAGAGCCTGCCCCGGGATGTCCGGTCCGGCGATGAGGTCATCAGCGGCTGTGTCAACATGAGCGGCCTGCTCAAGGTCAGGACCACCAAGGAGTTCGGCGAATCCACCGTCTCTAAAATTCTCGACCTCGTGGAAAATTCCAGCATGAAGAAGGCCCGCGCCGAGAACTTTATCACCCGCTTTGCCCGGGTGTATACCCCGGCGGTCTGTTACGGCGCGCTGGCGCTGGCCTTCATTCCCCCCATCGTTCTGCTGCTGATGGGCCAGCCCGCCCGCTTCGGCGACTGGGTCTACCGCGCCCTCACCTTCCTCGTCATCAGCTGCCCCTGCGCTCTGGTCATCTCTATCCCGCTGAGCTTCTTCGGCGGCATCGGCGGCGCTTCCGCCTGCGGCATCCTCGTCAAGGGCTCGACCTATCTGGAAGAGCTGGCCGATACCCGCGTCGTCGTCTTCGATAAGACCGGCACCCTGACCCAGGGTACCTTCAAGGTCGTCAAGGTCTGCCCCGTAGAGGGCGGTACCGAAGACAGCCTTGTGGAAGCCGCTGCGCTGGCCGAGAGCTGGTCGAAGCACCCCATCTCCCTGAGCATCAAGGCTGCTTACGGCAAGGACATCGACTCTGCCCGCGTCACCGATGTGGAGGAGCTGGGCGGCCACGGCGTCACCGCCAAGGTGGACGGCAAGCCGGTCGCTGCCGGTAATGCCCGCCTGATGGCAAAGCTGGGCCTCACCGTCCCCGATGTCCCCCAGACCGGCACCATCGTCCATGTGGCCATCGACGGCAAGTATGCGGGCTATCTGCTCATCTCCGACGTGGTGAAGCCCCACAGCGCACAGGCCATCAGGGGCCTCAAGCAGGCTGGCGTCCGCAAGACCGTCATGCTTACCGGCGACGCAGAGCCGGTGGCAAAGGCTGTCTCGGCAGAGCTGGGCATCGACGAGTACCACGCCGGCCTGCTGCCCGGCGATAAGGTGGACCAGATCGAGAAGCTCCTGGCCGCCAAGAACCCCAAAGAGATGCTGGCCTTCGTGGGTGACGGCATCAACGACGCCCCTGTCCTCTCCCGTGTGGATGTGGGCATCGCCATGGGTGCTCTGGGCTCTGACGCCGCCATTGAGGCCGCCGACGTCGTCCTGATGGATGACGACCCGGCCAAGATCGCCCTCGCCATGCGCATTGCCCGCCGCACCAAGAGCATCGTCTACCAGAACATCGTCTTTGCTCTGGCCATCAAGGCGGCCTGCCTGCTGCTGGGTGCTCTGGGTATCGCCAATATGTGGGCGGCCATCTTTGCCGACGTCGGCGTCATGGTCCTCGCTGTCCTGAATGCCACCCGCGCCCTCTACACGAAAGACCTCACCAAAAAATAAAAGATATAAGGCAAAGAGGGTTCTGTGCGGCCGCACAGAACCCTCTTTGCCTTATAAATAGTTCTTGCAAATGCAGATAAACCTGTTATACTACTATATTGGAGGGTTGAAATGAATGCAGGAACAAAACGAAACAAATTTGAACCGCGCACCGGTATGGCGCGCGTTCCGGGCCGCAGCGCCTCAGACGCTGCCGGTGTTTGCCGGATATTTGGTGCTGGGCCTCGGCTACGGCATCTATGTGCAGTCGCTGGGCCTGCCGGTCTGGCTGCCGCCCCTGATGGGTACGGTAGTGTACGGCGGCTCGCTGGAATTCGTGCTGGCATCGCTGCTTCTGGGCAGCTTTGCGCCGGTGTCGGCCTTTCTGATGGCGCTGATGATCCAGGCGCGGCATCTTTTCTACGGCCTGACCATGCTGCAGCGCTACCGCGGCTACGGCCTGCGCAGCGCCTACATGATCTTCGCCATGAGCGACGAGACCTTTTCCATCACCTGCTCGGCAGAGCCGCCCGAGGGCGTGGATAAGGGCTGGTTCATGTTCTTCATCACCCTGCTGGACCAGATCTACTGGGTCGCCAGCGCGGCCATGGGTGCGGCCCTCGGCTCTGTCCTGCCCTTCAGCACTGAGGGCGTCGATTTCGTCATGACGGCCATGTTCGTGGTCATCTTCCTCAACCAGTGGGAAAAGGAAAAACAGCACGCCAGCGCCATCATCGGCATTGCCGCGCCGCTGGTCTGCCTGCGCATCTTCGGCTCAGGCAGCTTCCTCATCCCCTCGATGGTCTGCATCCTTGTGGCACTGCTGCTGCTCCGCCGCCCCATCGAGGCCAAAGAAAGCGAGGCGGCAAAATGAGCAATATCCAGTTCATCCTGACCATCGCTGTCTGCGCGGCGGCGACCATGCTCACCCGCTTTCTGCCTTTTCTGGTGTTCGGCTCCCGGGGCGGCAAGGTGCCTGAGGTGGTGGAGTATCTGGGCCATGTGCTGCCCGCCGCCATCTTCGGAATGCTCATCGTCTACTGCCTCAAGGGCGTCAGCCTCACCTCGGGCAGCCACGGCATCCCGGAGGCCATCGCCATCGGTGTGACCGTCGCCCTCCATAAGTGGAAGCATCAGACGCTGGTTTCCATCGCCGGCGGCACGCTGTGCTATGTGCTGCTGGTGCAAATGGTGTTTTGAGAAATGTAAAACGTCCTGTATTGATTTTGCAGCAATACAGGACGTTTTTAATTTGCTATTTTTTCTGGAAGTGTATCGGAAGTGCTAAATAGAGACAACTGTTCATTTTCAAGCCGGAGCTGATTTTGAGTGCCGGTAATGACATAGTTTGTAAGAAGTGCCTCTACGACAGGATTGCGGTTCTTTTCCTTTGCACCTACATGATAAAAATGTTCCCGTGTGATGATTTGGCAGTCATTCCACACCTGCTCGATATATTCGTTTGAACGGTAATCATTATGATGCCATGTTGACAGCATAAAATTGGACTGTGATTTAACGAGTGCGCTGTGCAGAGCAACTTCGAGTTCTTCATCCCAACTGTCATAGTAATCGACATGACGGCCAATATACGGAGGGTCGCAGTATATGAAATCGGAATGGGTCGCTGAACTTATCGTATCCTCAAAGGATTGACACAAAAACTCCCATTCATGGGTTTTCAGAAGCTCTTCGATGTGGGCGACCTGGTTTACGATTTTTGTGATATAAGCCTTTGCAAACCGCTGAGGTTTGTGTCCATATGGAACATTGAAGTTGTAGTCCTTATTGAAGCGCATCATCCCGTTAAAGCAGGCACGGTTCAGAAAGAGAAAGTCCAGAGGTTCGTGATGCTGGTTGAATCGGTCACGAACCTCATAGTAATAATCGGCATCGCCATTCTCGAGTTTCTTCCCTTCCGCTTCGAGAAATGCACGGACTTTTCCACTGGTGATAGAGCCATCTTTTATTCTGTTATAAAAGTTGATGATGTGAGGGTTGACGTCTGCAAATACGGCACGTTCCGGCTCAACATTAAAGCCAACAACACCAGACCCCATAAATGGCTCATACCACACGGTATCCTTGCTCAGAACCACATTTTCCCGGATCAGAGGAACGAGTTTTGTCTTGATGCCCTGGATTTTAAGAGGAGGAACGAATATTTTTTCGCTCATTTTGTGCTCCTTTTAGAGGCTCTGCAATTATTCAACTCGGAAGGCAGTCCTCTGTATTGCAGATATTCCGAAAAAGAGGAAAGCTTTTTTCGCTTGTTCGCAGAAAGAATTTCTATTTTGCCAAAGTTTGCCCAATAATCATCAAACAATTCTTCACTAGCTTTGGCAAACACACCATTACCATTTAAAATATCTTGAATATTATGGATACTGCCGATATTTGCCGTGTTTCCACTGCCACCCTTGTCACTTGCTATTTTCCAGTCTGTTCGGCAAAGGCTAGAAACTGAGGGAATAAGTGCAACTCTAATATTTTGGAGACGATTTTAGTGTCGGAAGAAATCGTATAAATGTTTTTGAAAATATCGATAAAGCCCTTGATGGTCCATTCATCGTTTACTGCAATCTTATCGGACAGAGTATTTGCAAAGTCTTTTAGTTGTGCTAAAAATAAGGCTTTTTCACGTTCGTTTTTCATTGCACGCTCCTCAATGGTAGAACGTATCAAAATTGACCTGCCGGTAGAACCGCTGCTGCAGCTGGTCGAAGCTGTCGCAGTCCTGCGCCAGCAGCCACATGATCTTCGTCACGACGGCCTCAATGGTCATGTCGTGGGCCTCAAGGAAGCGGAAGCGGTTCTTGACCCGCTTGCCCACCTCATAGATGCCCACGTCGCTGCCCTCGTAAGTGACCTGGGTGGTGAGGATGAGCACTTTGTGGGTCTTGTCGTAGTCGCCGAGGCCCTCGGCGAAGGCGTCCATCAGCCGCTGGGGGATGCCGCCTACGCCGAAGCTCTCCACGATGACGCAGTCGTAGAGGCGGAAAATTTCGGGGATCAAATCGGGGCTGAGGCCGGGCGTCAGCTTGAGCAGGAAGACGCGGGGGCTGAGCGAGCGTCCAAACTCCACAGGGCCGGTGGGCCAGGGCGAAGGCACATACCGCACCAGACGGTCGCCCTGTACCAGTGCCAGCGCCGGGAAATTCACCGAGGCAAAGGCGTCATAGCTGATGGTCTTGTTCTTCTTGGCGCGGGTGCCTGCGATGACATGGCCGCCAAACACCACCATGACGCCCCGGCTGCCGGGGTCGAGGGCGCAGATGACGCTGTCGCGAAGGTTTTTCTTGGCGTCGGTGATCTCGTTGGAGATGGGCTGCTGTGCGCCGGTGAGGATGACGGGTTTGTCGGCGTTCTGGATGAGGTAGGACAGAGCCGCCGCCGAGTAGGCCAGCGTGTCGGTGCCGTGGCAGATGATGAAGCCGTCGTAGAGGGCATAGTTCTCCTGCACGGCCTTCGCCATCATCAGCCAGTGCTCCGGGCCGAGGTCGGTGCTGTCGATGCTGCACAGGGCCAGCGTGTCGGGGCAGCAGAGCTCGTTCAGCTCAGGCAGATGAGCCAGAAGCTCTTCGCTGGTGAGCACGGGCTTGAGGCCCTGCTGGGTGCGGACGCTGGCGATGGTGCCGCCGGTGGTGATAAAAAGCAGACGCTGCTTTGTGGACATAGAAAAAGCCTCCATCAGGAAGATTGAATCGCATTCATAAAAAGTATAACACACTCGCCCGCCCTTGCAAAGTGGCGCTCGGGCGGAAAATGGAGGCTTTTGGGACTTGGTCACAGAAATTAGGGGGATTTGGTGTATAATAGAGTAGAGCGCTGTTATGCGGGGTTAAGTTCTCTTTTGGTGCACGGGGCAGAGCGCTTTTACGTTAAGTGGAATTGTTCTCTTTTGATGTCAAAAGAGAACCAGAAAAGCACCAGCGATTTCGACGCGCTGGATCCACGAGAAAGGGGCTGCTCGCCCCTTTCAGACCCCGAAGGAGAAGTCGAAGTGGAAAAATGCTAGCCGCTTCGCTAAACGCATTTTTCTCACTTCTCCGATTTACGGCTTCGCCGAGGGTGTTACGTTTCAGCAGGACTTTACGTCCAGCAAAAGCGTGAAGTCTGCTGCGGAGCAGCAAATCGGCGGAGGCTCAAAATGCGGTTAAGAGATCTTCACGCCGAATGGCGTGAATCTCCAGCATTTTGAGTTGGAGCCCACCTCTTCGGGGTTACTAGGGGCGAGCAGCCCCTAGTTCGTGCCTCCCGCGCCTCGAAAGTAGCGGGCACTTTTCTGGTTCTCTTTTGGTGCGCAAAAGAGAACTTAGCCCAGCGTAAAAGCGCTCTAACCCCGCGCCGTCGGCGCGCAAAGAAAGTAACTGATTTTACGATAATACAAGAAGTACAAGGAGGCCCACTATGTCCAACATCGTCATCATCGGCTCCGGCCCGGCGGGGGTATCCGCCGCGCTGTACACTGCCCGTGCGGGGGTGGACACCACCGTCCTCACTCGGGGGCCGGGTGCGCTTGACCGTGCAGAGCTTATCCAGAACTACTACGGCTTTGCCGCCCCCATATCGGGTGCGGAATTGGAGCGTCAGGGCATCGAGGGGGCCAAGGCTGTGGGCGTTAAATTTGTGACCACCGAGGCCGTGGGTCTGACCTATACCGATAAACTCACTGTAGAAACCCTCGATGGAGATTACCCAGCGGACGCTGTTGTCCTCGCCACAGGTGCTTCGCGGGCGACGCCCCGCATCCCGGGGCTGGCGGGCCTCGAGGGCCACGGCGTCAGCTACTGCGCCACCTGCGATGCCTTTTTCTATCGCGGCAAAGATGTGGCCGTGGTAGGCAGCGGCGAATACGCCCTGCATGAGGTGCAGGCGCTTTTGCCGGTGGCGGCCAGCGTCACCCTCCTGCTGAATGGTGCGCCGCTGGCGGCAGAGTTTCCGCCGGAGGTGACTGTCCGGCCTGAAAAAATCGATGCGATCCTCGGCGAGCAGAAAGTCACCGGCGTCCAGCTGTCCGGCGGCGATGTGGTGGAGCTGGCGGGTGTGTTTGTGGCTCTGGGCGTTGCGGGCAGTACGGCGCTGGCCCGGAAAATCGGTGCCGCTGTGGAGAACGACCGCATCGTGACAGATGAAAAAATGCAGACCACCGTCCCCGGCCTCTACGCCGCCGGAGACTGCACCGGCGGGCTTTTGCAGGTGGCGAAGGCCGTCTATGAGGGCGCTCTGGCAGGCACCGAAGCCGCCAAAGCGCTGCGGAAGGGGTGATTTAAAATGCCGGAAATCCTGCCTATCCCTAAATGCGGCGAGCACCGCCAATGTCTCGCCTGTGCCTTCCCCTTCTGGGACAAGCTGACCGCCGAGCAGCAGGATATACTCTGCCGAACCACCCGCCCGGTGCGCTATCGCAAGGGCGAGCGGGTCCACAGCCCGGTGGAGAACTGCGTGGGCATCCTGCTGCTGCGCACCGGCCAGTTCCGGGCGTATCTTCTCTCCGACGATGGCCGGGATGTGACCCTCTACCGCCTCTTTGGCGGCGAGATCTGCATCCTCTCCGCCTCCTGCGTTATGGACTCGGTGAACTTTGACCTCTACATCGACGCCGAGGAGGACGCCGAGGCCTACTGCATCAGCGCAGGCGTCTTCCGCAGTCTCATGCAGCAGAACGTGGAGGTGCGGTGCTTCGCCTACCAGATGACCGCTGAGCGCTTCTCCGACACCATGTGGACGATGCAGCAGATCCTCTTCATGAGCGCCGACCGGCGGCTGGCCATCTTCCTCGCGGACGAGCTTGCCAAGACCGGCGGCGACGATGTCCGCCTGACCCAGGACCAGATGGCAAAGTACATGGGTTCTGCCCGCGAGGTGGTGAGCCGCCTGCTGAAATACTTCGCCGGTGAGGGCATCGTGAAGCTCTACCGCGGCGGGGTAGAGGTATTGGACAAGGAAAGACTGAACCGGATCGCGAGAGGTGAAGCATGATACAGAAAAATGAATTTCCCATTTTGGAATACGATTTCGACTCGACAGAGATATTAAAGCCCAACCACGGGGCGGAGCAGCTAACTCTACCGGAGAAATGCGTCTTTGCTTTTCTGGGGGACACCATCGACTCCTATGCCGCCGAGACGGGCGCGGCAGTTGCAGAGCATTTTGAGACTGTCACAAAGACCTACCCGATTTATGTTGTAAAAAATGACGGCGAAGAATTCTGCCTCTGTCAAGCCCCACTGGGAGCGCCCGCTGCGGCGCAGTTTATGGATTGTCTCATTGCTTGCGGGTGCAGGAAAATTGTTACGGCAGGCTCGTGCGGCGTGTTGACCGAAATGGCAGAGAACGAATTTCTTATCCCGACCAAAGCGCTGCGGGATGAGGGCACATCCTATCACTATCTTCCTGCCGCCCGGTATGCAGAACCGGCCTCGGAAGCGGTGCAGGCCATAGAAAAGACCTTCCGTGCGCTGGGTCTTCCCTTCCGTGAGTGCATCACATGGACGACAGACGGCTTTTTCCGAGAAACAAGGGATATGGTGGCGTACCGGAAAGCCGAAGGCTGCGCAACGGTAGAAATGGAATGTGCTGCCCTTGCGGCCTGCGCCAAAAAGCGCGGAGCAGCTTTTGGACAAATTCTGTACACAGCGGATTCCCTTGCAAATGCAGAGCAGCATGATGACCGTGATTGGGGAAAGGATTCGCTGCGGAAAGCGTTGGAACTCTGCGTAGAAGTTCTGAGAATGTGGTGAACCATATAAAAATCGCAGAGAGTCGTTGAAACTGCTTGACATTTGAAAAACTGGTCGGAGATTTGAACGGCGCATACAGCCGCCGCATCAATTTACAGCACAGACTGGGCTATCAGATCTATGAGGAAGAAAAGACCATCAAAATTCTGAGTCTTTGGACTCACTACGAGCGATAAAAAATGCCATCGTGCCTAGGCACGATGGCATTTTTGCTATCAAAGGGAATTACCCTTTGCACCCCTGCTCTTCCCAGTCGCCGAAGTCAGAGACGTCGGCGATTTTAGTCGGGTCGAACTTACCGTTTTCGTCCTTGGGGGCGACGGCGGGGCCGGCCTCCACGGGGTTCGGGTTCGGAGCCTCGGGGTCACAGACCGGGCGCTCTTCGCTCAGGTCGGGCAGAGTCACAGGCTCTGCGGCCTCAGCGGGCGCTGCCTCCGTCTCAGGGGCAGCGGGCTCCTCAGCGGGAGCGGTCTCTTCTGCCGGTGCGGCGGCTTCGGCCTCCGCCTTGGCCTCACCCTCGGCGTATGCCTCGGCGGTCTTGGCGGCCTCTGCGTCGTCCTTTTCGGCTTCCTCGGGGAACTCGATGGATTCGATGATGGGTGCGGCCTTCTCGTTCAGGAACTTGTCCATGATGACGATGGCGGCACCGGTGGCCGCCACAGCGGCGGCAGTACCCAGAATGCGGAAGATTGCTTTCATGCCATGACCTCCTTAGTTATGTTGCAGTTAGGAGAAGGTGACAACATCGTTCAGCGGCTTCTCGGCAGGCTCCACCGACAGTGCGGTGAGCACCGGGCCTTTGCCGCGGTAGATGTTATGGAACTTATAGCCGACCTTTGCGGTCACTTTGACCCATGCCCGCTGCTCGAGGGCCTTATAGCCGTCGTAGCTGCAGGGGAAGCCCACGAACTGGATGTCCTGCACGCAGCAGGTCATGGCGAACCGGCCCGGCACGAAACTGTTCTTGCCGGCGCGGTTGGTCTGGCAGACCTGTGCGAGGAACTTGACGGTCTTGCCCGCGTACTTCTGGGGCTCGTCCTGACAGTCCATATACCAGATGCCGTAATCGTCGTCCGGGATGTCGATGACCGGGGCGTTGATGTCGAAGGGCAGCGGGTCGGGGATGTCGTCGTAAGCCACGCTGCCGTCCTTGAACTCGTAGGCGATGTCGCACTTGCGGGATGCCTGACGCACCAGCTTGTGCAGCTCCTGACGGGCGGCGTCGTTGTTGACGGCCTCGGCGCGGTTGAAGACGATGAGCTCACTGCGGGCGATCTTGTCCAGCATCAGCGCGCGCATGGAGTTGTCGCGGGCGTAGGTCAGCGCGGTGGTGCCGTCGGCGGTGGCGATGCACTGGTAGACGATCCAGTTCTCAGGCAGATTGTTTGCCAGGTCCTGCAGCATCCACATACCGTTGTACTCGATGACCACGCGGCCTGCGTCGGCCTCCTTGGCCAGCTTTGCGAGGTTCTGGGGGTTCAGCTCAGCCTTGTCCTCGAGGTTGTAGAGCGTCACGCCGGGGAAGGCGAACTTCTTCTCATTGTACTCTTCTTCGCCCTCCTCGCAGACCAGCAGAAGGGTCTTGTCGCCGGAGTCGAAGTTGGGGTCTTCAAAAGTCTCCTGAATGAACTTGGTCTTGCCGCTCTCGAGGAAGCCCACAAACAGGTAAACCGGGATCTCATTTGCCATAATCTTTTATCCTTTCAGGGTCGATCAGCAGCCGAACAGTGCAGCGATGGCCTTTTCATCCAGCTTGGAGCCGATGACCACCAGCTTGCCGCCGACGTCTGCGCCGCGTGCGCGGACTTCCCACTCGCCGGGAACGTAGTCGAACTCCAGCCAGCCGTCTGCGCCGCCGTCCACGATGCCCTTGGAGCGGAGGATCATGCCGTAATTGCCGGTGTCCAGCTCGGTGAGGGCGTGCTCAATGTCAGCCTTGGAGAACTTCCTGGCCGTTTCGACGCCCCAGCTGGTGAAGACCTCATCGGCGTCGTGGTCATGATGATGGTGATGATGGCCGCAGCAGCAATGCTCATCATGGTCATCATCGTGGTCGTGATGATGATGGTGCTCGTGCTCATCCTCATCATCGTCGTCGTCATCATGGTGATGGCCGCAGCAGCAATGCTCGTCGTGGTCATCGTGGTCGTGGTGGTGATGATGCTCATGCTCGTCTTCATCATCGTCGTCGTCATCATGATGATGGCCGCAGCAGCAATGCTCATCATGGTCATCATCGTGGTCGTGGTGATGATGGTGTTCGTGCTCCTCTTCCTCGTCCTCGTGGGCGTGCTCCTCGTTGGCCTTGGCAGCCATAGCGATCAGCTCAGCCTTAAAGTCGTCCTTGGTGGACATGGCCTTCAGGATCTGCTCGCCGGTCAGGGCGTCCCAGGCGGTGGTGACGATGGTAGCGGTGGGGTTCTTCTCACGCAGCATGGCCACAGCGGCGGCGATCTTTTCCTCGGTGGCGTTCTGGGTGCGGCTCAGGATGATGCAGCTTGCGTGGCTGATCTGGTCGTCGTAGAACTCACCGAAGTTCTTCATATACATCTTGACCTTGTTGACGTCGGCCACGGTAACGAAGCTGCTCAGCTGAACATCCAGATGCTCGGCCACGCCCTCGACGGCGCGGGTCACGTCGGACAGCTTGCCGACGCCGGAGGGCTCGATAACGATGCGGTCGGGGTGGTACTGCTCCACCACCTGCTGCAGAGCGGCGCGGAAATCGCCCACCAGAGAGCAGCAGATGCAGCCGGCGTTCAGCTCATTGATCTGGATGCCGGACTCCTTCAAAAAGCCGCCGTCGATGCCGATCTCGCCGAACTCGTTCTCGATGAGCACGACCTTCTGGCCGGCAAAGGACTCTTTGATGAGCTTCTTGATAAGGGTGGTCTTACCGGCGCCAAGGAAGCCGGAGAAAATATCGATTTTGGTCATAGTCTGAAATGCCTCTTTCTTTTATGCAGACGCCGCAAAGGCGCTGCCCAGCAGGCCCGTCGGGCCTTACAAGCAGTCCGGGCCGCTGAGTGCTGACCCGTAAAATTCCTACACTCCTATTATAACAAGGCTGTCAATGGCAAACCGGCCTTTTTGATGAGAAATTTGTAACATTTTTTGCAATTTGCTTGCGTTTTCGGGCGGCAGGACCAAAATGATACCTGCGAATTGCATTCTGCGCCCCGGAATGATACAATAAGGTACAGCAAACCATCGCCGCCGGACGTTTTTCCGGCATAATAAAGAAAGAAGGCTTTTTGACATGAGCATGAATACCGTTCCCGAGCGTCTGGCCGCCCTGCGCGAGGCTATGAAGGCAAACGGCGTGGACGTCTACCTCATCCCGGTGGGAGACCCGCACGCCAGCGAGTATATGCCCGACCACTACACTGCCCTGACCTACTTCTCCGGCTTTCACGGCGAGAACTCCAACTTCGTCGTCACCATGACCGAGAGCGCTGTCTGGGCCGATGGCCGTTACTTCGTGCAGGCCGAGAAGGAGATCGCTGGCACCGAGATCCAGCTGATGAGGATGGGCGAGCCGGGCGTGCCGACCGCCGAGCAGTACTGCGGCAAAGTCCTGCCCGAGGGCGGCAAGCTGGGCCTCTGCGGCCTGACTGCCTCCTGCGGTCTGGTGCGCAGCCTGCAGAAAGAACTGGACGCTAAGAAAGGCACCATCAAGCTGCTGAATCTCGAGGACGAGCTGTGGACGGAGGGCCGTCCCGCCCTGCCCGCTACCCCGGCATGGCTCCTGCCGAAAGAGTACGCAGGCTTCTCCCCTGCCGAGAAGCTGGGCCAGCTGCGCGCGAAGCTCTCTGAGCTGGGCTGCACCGCACAGCTGGTGGGCAAGCTGGACAATCTGGCATGGCTGCTCAATCTGCGTGCGATGGACATTCAATGCACCCCTTACGCAATGGCTTACTGCTATGTGACCCCCGATAAGGCGACGCTCTTCATCGACACCGCCCGCGTCAGCGCCGAGGCTGCTGCGGAGCTGAAGGAGAACGGCGTGGAGCTGGCTGAGTACGACGATGTGCTTACCTTCCTCGCCGCCCAGGCCGAAGAGCAGACCGTTCTGGCCGACCCCGCTTCCGTCAACTATGCTGTTTACCAGACCCTGCAGGCCAACCCGGCTCTGACCGTCAAGGACGAGGCCGACCCCCTGCTGCCCATGAAGGGCGTCAAGAACGAAGTCGAGCTGGCTCACACCCGCGAAGCTCACATCCGCGACGGCGTGGCTATGGTGCGCTTCCAGATCGAGCTGGAGAACCGTCTGGCCGCCGGCGAAGAGCTGACCGAGCTGACCATCGACGAGATTCTCCACAAGTACCGCAGCGCACAGGACAAGTTCCTGACTGAGAGCTTCGGCACCATTGCAGCTTACGGCCCCAACGCCGCCATGATGCACTATCACGCCACCGAGGAAGACCACGCAAAGCTCGAGAAGAAGGGCTTCTTGCTGGTGGACAGCGGCGCAACCTATATGGACGGCACCACCGACATCACCCGCACCTACCCGCTGGGTGAGCTGACGGAGGACGAGCGCCTGTTCTACACCTGGACTTTACAGTGCCACATCGACATCGCCCGGGCTGTCTGGCTGGACTACTGCGACGGCCATATGCTGGACACCATCGCCCGTGAGCCGCTGTGGCGCCACCTCATCAACTACCGCTGCGGCACCGGCCACAGCGTCAGCCACGTGGGCAACGTCCACGAAGGCCCCCACGCCCTGAACGGCCGCAACACCACCGTTTTCAAGCCGGGCATGATCGTCACCGACGAGCCGGGCGTCTATGAGGGCGGCGTCGTCGGCATCCGCATCGAGAATGAGCTGGAGTGCTACCACAAGGCATCCAACCAGTACGGCGAGTTCCTGGCATTCCGCCCCATCACGTTCGTGCCGATCGCCACCTCCCCCATCGTCCCGGGCGTTCTGAGCCGCGACGAGCTGGATTGGCTGAACGCCTACCACCGCGAGGTCTTCGAGAAGCTGGCTCCCCGCCTGACCGAGGACGAGCGCGACTGGTTGGCTAAGAAGTGTGCCGCCATCGGAGCGTAAAATTCCTCTAAAAGGCTCCCCTATTAGGGGAGCTCCGCGACATGCCCGTGTCAGCGGGATGGAGCGGTGAGAGGTTGAATTTCAACAAAAGCGGGAGGCCCCGCAGGGGCCTCCCGCTTTTCTTTAAGATGAGATCTCTGCCTTGTGCTCTTTCCAGTAGGCTTTCGCCTCATCGATGACCTTCTTGAAGGGGCCGGAGGGGTAAGTGCTCTCGGCAATGTCGATGAGGAATTTGTAGAGCTGGGGCCGCACCTGCTCATACATCCCAAGCCGGGTGTAGAGGTCCTTGTAGTAGTGGAACACCTGGATCTTGTTCTGCACCAGAGTGGCGGGCTTTATCTGGGTGTGGCAGATGCTCTGAGGGTTCTGGACGTAGTAGTAGCCGGGCTGCGGGATGGACGCAAAGACTTCGGCGTACTGGATATACTGCATGTTGAACACGAGGTCTTCGGCCCAGCGCATCTCGCTGGTAAAGCGGATGTCGTGCCGGGTGAGGATGTCGCGGCGGTAGAGCTTGTTCCAGAGCACGCTGTAAAAGTAAGAGGCAGGCTTGTCCATCAGGCGGCGGGCGAAGGTGTCCTTGTCGTAGACGCCCTCGGGCAGGAAACCGTATTCCCGGTTCTCCGGCGGGCGTGCAACATGCATGACGCCGAGGTCGTCCTGGATTTTTTCCAGCACCTGTTCCGGCTTCGACGCCCCGGCGGGGATGACCATGGTGTAGGGCGAGATGACGAGGTCGGCACCGGTCTTCTCTGCCGCCTCCACCAGCCGGGCGGTGTAGTCCGGGGCGATGTAGTCATCGCTGTCCACGAACTGGACGTACTTACCGCTGGCAAGCTTCAGGCCGAGGTTCCGGGTGTCGGACACGCCGGAGTTTGCCTTGTCCACCAGCAGGATGCGGCTGTCCTTTTTGCGGAACTCCTCGCAGACGGGCAGGCTCTTATCTTTGGAGCCGTCGTTGATGACGATGAGCTCGAGGTTCTTGTACTCCTGCCCGCAGATGCTTTCGAGGCAGCGGCTCAGGTGGCTCTGGGCATTGTACACAGGGACGATGATGCTGACGAAAGGCATTTCCATAGCAGTTTCTCCTTTTGCTTTCTTCTGTTTTTCAGAAGCTGTTTTCGTGAGCGGGGTGCGCAATGCTTATGAAAACGGCTTCTCAGAGCAATGATACTCCCGCCGGGCCGAAAAAGCAAGCGCCGGCGGCAGGCCCGAAAGGGGGCTTCGGAATGATATTTCATATCGCGGTGTGCAGCCCGGACAGCGTCCTCCGCAGCCGGGTGGAGCGGCAGTGTCTCGACTATTATGCCCGGCGGGACGACGCCTGCATCATCGAGCAGCTGGACAGCCCGGAGGCCCTGCTGGCCCGGGACGACGCCGGGGAGCGGTACGAGCTGTATCTCATCGAGCTGCCGTCCACGGCAGCCGCCGCGTCGCTGCGGGCAGCGGCTGCACTCCGCAGCCGGGGGCGGCGTAGCCCGCTGGCTTTTCTGGCCCATACGCCCGCCCACGCCTACAGCGCCTACCGGGTGGACGCCATGCAGTATTTATTGCTGCCTGTCCCGCCGGAACAACTGGACGCTCTGCTGGCCCGGGCCACCGAGCCGGAGTACGGCCCGGCCATCCCGGTAGCCACGGCGTCGGGTCTGCGGGTGCTGCCCTTCGCGGACATCGAATACCTCGAGTGTACCCACCATGTGGTGCATTTCCATCTCGCCAGCGGCGAGGATGTGCCGTCCCTGTCCGTCCGGGTGCCGTTCGCGCAGGTGGCCCAGCCGCTTTTAACGGATGAGCGCTTCGTCCAGCTCCACCGCTCCTATGTGGTCAATCTGGCGGCGGTGTCCCAGCTGGCGGCGGGCGAGTTCTGGATGCAGAGCGGCGCACGGGTCCCTGTCCCCCGCGGGCGGGAGCCTGCGGCCCGCACGGCGCTGAAAGATTATCTGGAAAAGCAGTTCCGATAAAGCAATGGGGAGGCCCGGAAGAGCCTCCCCATTGCTTTATAATTTTGTCCAGTCCAGCTGCGTCCAATCCGTTATGTACTGGTCGGCAAGGCACTGCAATTCGGGCTTATCGGCAGCGCTGGTCTCGTCCTCGATGTCGATGAGGTAAAAGCCGCACTGCCTGGCCGTACGGGTGGCGTAGACAGCGTCCTCGCAGACAACGGCGTCGGCGGGTTCGCTGCCGCCCAGCCGCTCGAGGACTTCGTGGAACACCTCGGGGTGGGCCTTGCTCTTCGCGCCCTGTGCGGTGTAGAAGAACTCGAAATAGTCTGCGACGCCCAGCCGGGTGAGCACCTCTTCGCACTGCTCTGCCCAGGTGTTGGAGCAGATGCACATCCGCACGCCCTCGGCTTTCAGCCGGGCCAGCATCTCCCGGACGCCGGGCTTCAGCTCAACTTTTTTGTACAGGTCCCGGATGACCTGCCGCATGGCAGGCTCGTAATTCCGGAGGGTCAGGGGCAGATCGTAGGTGCGGATGAGATATTCCGCGCCCTCCACCATCCCCATGCTCAGAAGAACATCGTGGATGCCGGGTCTTGCGGTGCGGCCATAGCGGCGCAGCAGCTCCAGCGGTGCGCCCTGCCACACCACAGTCATGCTGTCGGTGAGGGTGCCGTCCATGTCGAAAATCCATTGCTTGCGGTGCATCTGTCGTCCTCCTGAATCGTTCTGGCAAAGTGAATTTATTATAGCACATTTTTTGTTACAAAAACAGAGAGAAATCTCCCGGGAAATATGCTATAATCTAGGCAAAACCGGAACACATCAAAGGAGGCAGAAAACATGGCGCAGAACAACACCCCCGTAAAGGCGCTGGTGCTGGCGGGCGGGGGCGCCCGCGGCAGCTATCAGGTGGGCGTCTGGCGGGCGCTGATCGAGCTGGGCTGGCGGCCCCAGATCATTACGGGTACCAGCGTCGGCAGCCTGAACGGCGCCATGTTCGCCCTCGACCTCTACGAGACGGCCCGGGACATGTGGCTGACCATCCGCAGCCAGGATGTGATGGAGCTGCCCGCCGAGGATGCGCCGCTTTCCGAGCTGCACGCATTCCTCAAAGACGCTGTGACTCAGGGCGGCATGGACGTCACTCCGCTGGAAGAGATCGTCGAGCGGGTGCTGGACGAAGATAAACTCCGCAAAAGCCCCATCCGGCTGGGCCTTGTGACCGTGGAGCAGAAGACCCTCAAGGCCCGGGAGCTTCCGCTGGAAGACATCCCCGAGGGCAAGGTGAAAGACTACCTGCTGGCCTCTGCAGCCTGCTTCCCCGCCCTGCGGGCCCACACCATCGACGGGGTGTCTTACCTCGACGGCGGCTACCGGGACAATATGCCCACCGCGCTGGCCCAGAAGATGGGCGCAGAAGAGCTGGTCTGTGTAGACCTGGAGGGTGTGGGCATCACCCGCCCCAACCGCACCGGCCTGCCCACCACCCTCATCCGAAGCTACTGGGAGCTGGGCGACATCCTCCACTTCGACCCCGCCACCGCCCGGCGGAACATCGAGCTGGGCTACCACGATACATTGCGGGCCTTCGGGCGGCTGCGGGGCTGCGCCTACGCTGTGGACAGCGGGGCTGAGAGCAGCGCGGATGCTGCCGCATTTCATGCGGCCTTCGAGGCCGTCCAGAAGGACGTGCGGGAAAAGCACCCCTCCACCCTGACGGCAGACGCTGCTCTCCTGCTGGCAAAACTCTCGGATGCAGAGCTTGCCCCGCTGGAAGCCGCGGCTGAGGACGTGGGCGTAGACCCCGCCCCCTACTACACCACCCGTACTTTGGGAGAAGCTTTCCTTGCAAAATGCGACTTCGAGCGCCTCAGGAGCTTCGAGCCGCTGTTCGAGGGTGAAGCAGGTCCGGCGCAGGCCGCACGGGCCGCTCTGCTGCCCAACACCTTTTTGCAGGCACTGGTCTGCCGGGCGCTGACCGGCAGAGTGCCGCCGGAGGAGATGGAAACATGAAGGTATATAAGGGCTTTACCGCATCGCCCGGCCTCGTGCTGGGTCAGGTCAGCCGGCTGGACCGCCCGCCGCTGGTGTTCGGCGAGGGGCCTTTCCACCCCGAACAGGAAAAGCAGGCGCTGGAAGACGCCATCAAGGTCGCTCAGCAGGAGCTGGACGAGATGGCCGGCCGCGCCGCGCCCTCGGAGCAGGCCATCTTCCTGTTCCAGAGCATGATGCTGGAAGACGAGGGCTTCATGAATGAGGTGGCTTTCCAGATAAAAGCCGGCGTTGGTGCCGCCGAGGCGATGGACCGTGTGGGCCGCCGCTACGCCGCCCAGCTGGCCGCCATGAAGGACAACACCTACATGCAGCTGCGGAGCGTGGACATCCTCGACGTGACCCAGCGCATCACCAACATCCTCTGCCACCGGCTCCGCAGCTGGCTGGCCCTCGACCACCCGGTCATCCTTGCGTCTGACCTGCTCATGCCCACCGATCTGTTCAGCGTCCCGGCGGGCCGCATCCTCGGCCTCATCACCGCCGAGGGCAGCGGCCAGAGCCATGCGGCCATCATCGCCCGCTCGCTGAACATCCCGGGCATCACCCAGGTGGGCGAAGATTTCCTGAAAGACTGCGACGGCCGCGAGGTCATCCTGAACGCCACCGAGGGTGAGTGCATCCTTGACCCGGATGCCGCCGCCCGGCAGAGAGCCATCACCTGCATCTGCGAGATGCAGCGCCAGAACGAGGAGCTGAACGCCCAGCTTGAGCTGCCCAACCGCACCCGGGACGGCGAAGAATTCGAACTTCTGGCCAACTGCTTCGGCCCCGAGGACGTGGGGACCGCGATGGAGTCCGGCGCGTCCGGCGTGGGCCTGCTGCGCAGCAGCTACATGATGATGCCCGGCCACGCCATGGACGAGCAGGAGCAGTATCTGTTCTACACCTCCTGTCTCGCCGCCGCCAGGGGCAGGACGGTGACGGTGCGCACCTTCGACTTCGGTGCTGACCGCACCATGGCCGACGCCTATCAGGGCGTCCAGTCCTCCAAGCTGGGCCTGCGGGGCATCCGCAGCAGTCTGCGCAATCTGCCCCAGATGGCAGTACAGATCTGCGCCCTCATGCGTGCCGCCACAAAAGGCCCGCTGCGGGTCATGTTCCCCATGGTGACAGACATCGAGGACTGGGATTCCGCCATGCAGGTGGTAGACCACTGCCGCCGCAAGCTCACCGAGCGGGGCGTGGAGTTCGAGCCGGATGTCCCCTTCGGCGTCATGCTCAGCGTACCCGCCGCCTGCCTGACGGCAGAGGACTTCACGGCTCACGGCTGCCGGTTCTTCGTCATCGGCACCAACGATTTGACCCAGTACACCCACGCGGTGAGCCGGGAACTGGCCATTGCCGAGCACTACTACCGTCCCGCCAGCCCGGCCATGAAAAAGCTCATCGCCATGGTGGTGGACGCCGCCAGGAAAGCGGACATCCCCGTCACCATCTGCGGCCTCGCCGTCGGCAATGCCGTCAACGCGACCCAGTATCTCCACCTCGGCCTGCGCAGCTTCTCCATGAGCCCGCAGAACCTGTTGACCATCAAAAAGGCCCTGCGGGATGCAGATGCAGAATAAATGAGAAACGGCGTCCCACCTCGGCGGGACGCCGTTTCTGATGTCAGAACTTATTCAAGATTCCCCGTCAGGGTCATGACGGCAGAGACAACGGCCAGCGGGGCCGTCTCACAGCGGAGGATGCGGGGGCCGAGGCCGACGGTCTTTGCGCCGGCTTTTGCGGCCATCTCAGCTTCCTCGGCGGCGAAACCGCCCTCTGCGCCGGTGATGATGGCGATCTTCAGCTTTTCGCCATCGGCGGGCGTGGCCTCAGCCAGAAGCTGGCGCAGGGGTGCGCCGCCGCACTCGTAGCAGAAGAGCACGAGGTCATACTGGTCGAGGCTGCGGCAGACGGCCCCGAAGTTGGGCAGCGGAAGGGCCACATCCGGCAGGATGCCCCGGCCGCACTGCTTGGCGGCTTCAAAGGCGATGCGGTTGTAGCGCTCGTTTTTCTGCTCTTCCTTCTTGGGCGCGGCCACGCAGTAGCGGCTGAAAAATGGGATGAAGTGGTCACAGCCCAGCTCGACGCCGTGGCGGATGACCTGCTCCAGCTTGTCCTGCTTGGGGTAGCCCACCAGCAGGGTGACGTCTACGGTGGGCTCTGCGGCACTGGGGTAGCCCGGCTCCACGCTGAACTCCACCGTCTCATCGCCGAAACCGGTGATGGTGGCAGTATACTCGACGGCGCTGCCGTCGCAGAGGATGACGGTGTCCCCCAGTTTGCCCCGCATCACGCGGGAGAGATGGTGGGCGTCGGCCCCTCGCAGCACGGCGGTGCCGTCGGAAATTTCAGTGGTAAAATAACGGTGCGGCATATTTTTTGATCCTTTACATCTTAGGCTCCCCTCACAGGGGCAATAACGACGACTGCCGCCAGTGGCGGAAGCAGGGAGTCGTTGTTGGGGCCGCGGCCAGCAAGGCGCAAGTGCTTTTCAAGCACGAAGCGAATGCTGGGAGCCGCAACCCGGCAATGGCAGTGCGAAGCACTGACTGAGAGGTTGGCCTTATGCCTTCTTGCAGACGATGCACTCCCAGCCGCGCTTCTCCTTCACTTCCAGCACGGCGAGGCCGGCGGCTTCCAGCGCGGCGATGACCTCATCCTTCCGGCTGTCGATGATGCCGCTGGCGATGAAGACGGCGTCGTCGGCCATCAGGCCGGGGACGGCGGGGGCCAGCGACATGATGGCGTTGGCCACGATGTTGGCCGTGATGATGTCGTACTTGCCGCTGGCCTTGTCGGACAGATCGCCCACGAGGACGGTCAGCTTGTCGGCCACGCCGTTGAGGGCGGCGTTCTCGCCGGCGGTGCGGACGGCCACGGGGTCGATGTCCACGCCCTCAGCCACGGCTGCGCCCAGCTTGAGGGCTGCGATGGCGAGGATGCCGCTGCCGGTGCCGATGTCCAGCACCCGCTCGCCGCCCTTGACCCGCTCGTCCAGCACTTCGAGGCAGAGGTTGGTGGTCTCATGGCCGCCGGTGCCGAAAGCAAGGCCCGGGTCGAGGATGAGCTTGACGCGGTCGGTGTCGTAGTCCTGCCAGGACGGCACGATGGCGAGGCGCTGGCCCACGTCCATCGGGTGGTAATACTTGCGCCAGCCGTTCTGCCAGTCCTCCTGCTCCACGCCCTCGGTCTCGGAGGTGTAGGGGATGCCTGCGGCCTCCATCCGGGCCGCGATGAGGGCCAGCGTCTCCACCGGCGAAGCGCCCGGCTCGAGGTACATGTGGATGATGACGGTGTCCCGGGGCTTGTCCAGCAGCTCCTGCTCGATGAGGTCCACGTGGGCGATCTGCTCCACCTGTTCCTCGATGTCGCTGTAGTCTTCGATATAAATGCCGCCCTCCGCGATCATGGTGGCCACGGCCTCAGCGGCCTCGGCGTCGGCTTTGGATACGGTCAGGCGAATATCAGTCCATTCCATAAGGATGCTCCTTCCGTGTATTGGGGATATACTGTCTTTATAGTACCCGATTCCGGCCCGGGATGCAAGCTCTCGGGCCGAAAGATACCCGAAAAGGCTTTCTTTTTTCCTGGCAGTATGTTAATATGGTGTTGTACCCGGACTGGGTCCGGGCGGCTTCCTGCCGGAAGCGCCCGCCGCATCGTTCCCCAAAGGAGGAATTATCGTATGTTTTTGGGAATGGATATTTACAGCTGGATCGCTGCTATCGTCATCGCGCTCATCGTCACATTCCTTCCGATCACGCTGCCGTTCAAGATCGTTCTCGCCATGGTAGCCATGGCCTGCTTCTACTTTGGACGCAAGTATTATCACAACCATAAGAACGGCGGGGCCGAAACGCCCAGCATGAGCTCTGCCGAGAGCGAGGCACTGGCCTCCGGCATCCTGAAAGCCCTCGGCGGCAAGAATAATATCATCAAGGTGGACTACTGCGCCACCCGCCTCCGCTTTGAGGTACACAGCTACGCCTCCGTGGACGAGGCCGCTGCCAAGGCCGCAGGCGCAGAGGGCGTCATCCGCCCGGCCAAGAACGCCTGTCAGGTGGTCATCAAGGGCGATGTGCAGGCCGTGTACGATGCCCTGCGCAAGCAGCTGTAACTAAGAAGCCGTTTTCTCACGAAAACAGCTTCTCGAGCACCGCCGGGAACGGGCCGCTGCGCCCGGCCCGGCGGTATTTTTATCGGAAAGGAATTTTGATATGAAGCCCCAGACCTTTACGTGGAAGAAATTCACCGCCGACGAGTTGACGCGGGTGTATCTGGACGAGATGCGCCGCGACTTCCCGTCCAGCGAGCTGAAACCCCTGAGCATGATACTGAACAGTGAAGCCGCCGGTATGGCCCACACCTGGGGCGTGTTCGAGGGGGAGACGCTGGTGTCCTATCTGCTGATGGTGCGGCCTATGGGCTGTGAAGTGAGCCAGCTGGACTATTTCTCCGTCCTGCCCGCCTACCGCAGCACCGGCATTGGCGCACGTCTGCTGGCCGCTCTGCCCGCCCACGAGGAGGGCGCAAAGGCCATCCTCATCGAGGCCGAGTGTCCCGAGAAGGCTGACGACGAGGCCATGGCCGTCCGGCGTCTGGGCTTTTATGCCCGCTGCGGGGCCGTTGACACCGGCTGGACGGAGCATCTTTTCGACGCATGGTTCCGGGTGCTGGTCCTGCCTGCCGAGGGGGAGACACTGGAGGCGGAGACGGCCAACAAAGAGCTGGCCGACTGCTACAGCCGGGTGATGGGCGCGGACAAGTGGCGCAGATATGTCCAGCTCTACCGCCCGGACGGCACGGAAGAGAAATTCTGATTCGATCATAGGGTCTGAAAGGCTGCTTTACGTTCTGTGAAGCAGCCTTTTTTGCACCCATCAGCGGGCGGGATGCACAAACGAACGTGCAGATTTTTGACAGTTTGACCGGAAATGTAAAATCGAGTGTCCTATTTTCCACACCGACTTTACCAGAGGATGACAGCAGCGCAAAAACACCACACAAAGCTTTACCTGCATTTTGCGCTGCCATGGTCGCAGCTGGATGGGCGGTGCGCTACAATAAAGGCGTCCCAAGAGAGACACAACAAGGAAAAGGAAAACAGCCCGGCCAGAACAAAAGGGCCGGCCCAGTTGAAGGAGATATTATGATGAAAAAGATCACTCGTCGTTCGTTCCTGTCCATCTGCGGCGCTGCTGCCGCTGCTGCTGCCCTGACCGCCTGCGGCGGTGCAGCTTCTTCCACTGCTGCCTCTTCTGCCGCCGCATCCAGCACCGCAGCTTCCGCTTCTTCTACGGCTGCGCTGTCCGGCAATGTCGCCACCGGCGGTTCCACCTCTATGAAGAACGTCATCGCCGCCCTGACCGAGGGCTTCGCTGAGATCGAGCCGGATGTCACCATCAGCTATGACCCCACCGGTTCCGGCGCAGGCATCACCGGCGCTACCGATAAGACTCTGGACATCGGTCTTTCTTCCCGCGCCCTGAAGGCTGACGAGACCGGCGTCACCGGCACGATCGTAGCTCTGGACGGCATCGCCATCATCGTCAACAAGGACAGCAAGGTCGAGGACCTGACCGTTGACCAGCTCAAGCAGATGTTCACCGGCGAGATCACCAACTGGTCCGAGGTCGGCGGCGGCGACGGCGAGATCGTTCTGGTGGGCCGCGAGGCTGGCTCCGGCACCCGCGATGGCTTCGAGAGCATCGTGGACGTCAAGGATTCCTGCAAGTACGCGCAGGAGCTGACGGCTACCGGCGCTGTCATCAGCGCTGTGGAGGCCAATCCTCTGGCCATTGGTTACGCTTCTCTGTCTGCCATCGGCGACACCGTCAAGGCTGTGACCGTCGGTGGCGTGGAGTGCAGCGAGGAGACCGTCAAGGACGGCAGCTATGAGGTGCAGCGTCCCTTCGTGTTCGTCACCAACGACTCCGTCACCCTCTCCGCTCAGGCTCAGGCGTTCTTCGACTTTGCTACCAGCACCGACGCTGCCGACCTCATCCGCACCGCAGGCGCTGTACCGGTGAACGAGTAACTTTGTGAGGGATCCCTCAGGTGTTTTTATGAAAAAATTCGAGCTGCCCCGCACCCCGGCCCAATGGCTGGAAGCTGTCATGAACGCCATCTTCTTCCTCTGCGGCATCCTTGCTGTGGGCTGCGTGGCTGTCATTACCATCTATATGTTCCTGTCGGGCCTGCCCGCTATCGGAAAGATCGGCCCGCTGAAATTCCTCTTCGGCACCGAGTGGGCTTCCACGGCGTCCGAGCCGAAGTACGGCATCCTGCCCTTCGTGCTTTCGAGTATTTATGGCACCCTGGGCGCGTCCCTCATCGGCGTGCCGGTGGGCCTGCTGACAGCAGTGTTCCTCTCGAAAGCGGCAGCTCCCGGCGTGCGCAATGTGGTCGTCACGGCGGTGGAGCTGCTGAGCGGCATCCCCAGCGTGGTGTTCGGTCTGCTGGGTATGCAGGTGCTGGTGCCTGCGGTGGCGAAGGTGTTTGGCAAGGCGTCGGGCGCCTGCCTGCTGTCGGCCATCGTGGTGCTGTCCATCATGATACTGCCCAGCATCGTGTCGGTGTCGGTGACGGCCCTCAACGCCGTGCCGCCCGAGTATGAGCAGGGCAGTCTGGCACTGGGTGCGACCGATACGGAAACGTGGTTCAAGATCAGCATCCCGGCGGCCAGGAGCGGCATTGCAGCCGGTATCGTTCTGGGCATTGGCCGCGCCATCGGCGAGGCAATGGCCGTCATGATGGTGGCAGGCAACAGCCCCAATATGCCGGACAGCCTCTTCCGCAGCGTCACCTTCCTGACCACGGCCATCGCCAAGGAGATGAGCTACGCCAGCGGCCTGCAGAAGCAGGCGCTGTTCAGCATCGCGCTGGTGCTGTTCGTCTTCATCATGGTCATCAATGTGCTGCTCAACGCTGTGCTGAAGGGAGGAAACAAGGATGAAAAGTGACTTCTCCCCCTCCCGCCGCGCATGGAACGTCATCATGACCGCTGTGGTCTGGGCGGCGGCAGTGCTGGTCATCGCCCTCACGGTGGGTGTCATCGGGCTGGTGCTGGTGCGGGGCATCCCCCACGTCAGCTGGGAATTCCTTTCCACCACCGCCAGCGTCCTCAAAGGCACGGACGGCATCCTGCCCGCTATCCTCAACACGTTATATGTCATCCTGCTCACCCTGCTCATCGTCCTTCCGCTGGGCGTGGGTGCGGCAGTTTACCTCACAGAGTACGCCTCCAACCGGAAGCTCATTGAGGTCATCGAGTTCACGAATGAGACGCTGGCGGGCATCCCCAGCATCATCTACGGCCTCGTGGGTATGCTGGTCTTCGCCCAGACAATGGGCTTCAAGACCTGCCTGCTCTCCGGCAGCCTGACGCTGGTGGTCATGAACCTGCCCACCATCATCCGTACCACGCAGGAGTCCCTCAAAACGGTGCCGCAGGGCTACCGGGAGGGCGCTTTGGGCCTCGGCGCAGGCAAGTGGCACATCATCCGCACCATCGTGCTGCCCTGCAGCATCGACGGCATCGTCACCGGCTGCATCCTGGCCGTGGGCCGTATCGTGGGTGAGAGTGCGGCCCTGCTCTTCACCGCCGGTGCGGCGGAAGTTATTGCAGGCAGCATCGCCAAGGCTTACACATCCAACGGCGCGACCCTCTCCGTCCTGCTCTATCTGCGGGCCTTCGAGGACGGCGACTTCGCCTCCGCCTGGGGCATCGGCGCAGTGCTGCTGGTTCTGGTGCTTCTCATCGACCTTGCAGCCCGTCTGGCAAAAACAAAACTCAAACAGAAACAGTAAACCTCTCCGTCATCGCTGACGCGATGCCACTGCCCGGGTTGCGGCACCCAGCATCCGCAGCGCTTTGCTTGCGTCTTGCTGGCCGCGGCCCCAACAGCGACTCCCTGTTTCCGCCACTGGCGGCGGTCGTCGTTGTTGCTCCTATCGAGGGGAGGCCTTGGCATATCGGAAAAGTCAGCCTCTTCGCCAGAGGCTTCCCTACAAGGGGAGCTGGCGGGCGCAAGCCCGACTGAGAGGTTGGATGAAGGAGCAGTCAACCAATAAAGGAGTCTGTATGGCATCAATTATTACGGCCCATGACCTGAACCTCTGGTACGGCGACTTCAAGGCCCTCAAGGGCATCTCGCTGGACGTGGGCGAACGGGAGATCACTGCCCTCATCGGCCCCTCGGGCTGCGGCAAATCCACCTTTCTCAAGACCCTGAACCGGATGAACGACCTTGTGCCGAACGTCCGCATCGAGGGCGACGTCCGCCTCCGGGGCGAGGATATTTTCTCAAAGGAGATGCAGCTGACCGACCTGCGCCGCCGCGTGGGCATGGTCTTCCAGAAGGCGAACCCCTTCCCCATGAGCATCTACGACAATATTACTTATGGTCCCAAGCTCCACGGCGTCCGCAATAAGGCGGAGCTGGATGAGCTGGTGGAAAGCTCCCTGCGGGGCGCTGCCCTCTGGGACGAGGTGAAAGACCGCCTGAAAAAGAGCGCGCTGGGCCTCTCCGGCGGCCAGCAGCAGCGCCTGTGCATCGCCCGGGCTCTGGCTGTCAAGCCCGAAGTCCTGCTGATGGACGAACCCACCAGCGCCCTCGACCCCGGCTCCACCATGAAGGTGGAAGAGCTGATGAGCGAGCTGAAAAAGAACTACACCGTCGTCATCGTCACCCACAACATGCAGCAGGCGGCCCGTATCAGCGACCGCACGGCCTTCTTCCTGCTGGGTGAGCTGGTGGAGTGCGGCCCCACGAGCGAGATTTTTAGCACCCCGAAGGATAAGCGCACCGAGGACTATATCTCGGGCCGCTTCGGTTAAAAAGGAGGGTTTGCGATATGAGCACACGCACACAGTACGAAGCCGACCTCGCGGCCCTGAAGGGATCGCTGGCCAAGATGAGCCAGCTCTCTGCCGACGCGGTGGAAGATGCGCTGGAAGCCCTCTGCACGGCGGACGCCGAGGAAGCAAAGGGCATCATCAAGGGCGACACCGAGGTCAACCGGATGGAGCGGGACATCGAGCACCGCTGCATGACCCTGCTGCTGCGTCAGCAGCCGGTGGCAAGTGATCTGCGCTTTATCTCTGCTGCCATGAAAGTGGTGACAGACGTGGAGCGCATCGGTGACCATGCCGCCGACATCGCGGAGATCGTCCCCCATCTGGCCGGCGTCCGCAAGGCGGGCGACCCCGCCGTGAGCAGGAGCATTGAGATGGGCCGTAAAGCCCACAAGATGCTGCAGGACGCCATGAGCGCCTTTGCGGCAGAAGATGAGGCGGCGGCAAAAGCCGTCATCGACGCCGACGACGCCGTGGACTACGACTTCAACACCATCAAGCGGATGCTGGCGGCGGAGATCGCCGCCGACCCCGGCAAAGTGGACGCCGCGCTGGATGTGCTGATGGTCATCAAGTACCTCGAGCGCATCGGCGACCACGCCGTGAACATCGCCGAGTGGGTGGAGTTCCTGCGCACGGGCCGGTATCACCACGAGAAGATGTTCTGAGTTCTGTTTTCCTCTTTTTCTTTTCCTGAAAAGCTGCTGCCCCATGTGGGTGGCAGCTTTTGCTTTGTCGAAACCCCGTCTGAAAAATTTTGGAGTTTTTTCTTGTCTTATGCAATTTCCGGCCCGGATGCGCCGTATTATAAGCAGAAGCCTCCCAACAGAGGGACGCTTATGAGACCTGAGCGCGGCCCGGCTCCGACATCCCCCCATGTCCCCGGCTGCGCCGCAACGGAGGATACCTATGAGCATCAAGAAATTCCCGCTGGAAGCTTACGGCGCGGCCGTCAGCCGCGAAGAGCTGGTGCAGGCGGCTTTGGATGAGATCACCAAGAATTACCGTGAGGCCAGCCTCTCCAATGTGGCCCGCAGTTACGGCGTCTCTCTGGCCTATGTCAGCGAGTGCGTCCGGGCGCAGACAGGCCGTACTTATAAGGAATTGCTCCAGAAGCACCGGATGGAGACTGCCGCCCGCCTGCTGCGCCGCAGCGACTGGAACATCCAGCAGATCATCACCTACGTAGGCTACGAGAACACCAGCTATTTCTACCGCCTGTTCCACGAGCGGTACGGCCAGAGCCCCCGTGAGTACCGTCAGAGCCGCGCGGCCCGCACCCGCACACCGGCCTGACCTTTGAGCACACTGCGAAAAAAGACGTCCCGTGTCTGCGGGACGTCTTTTGATGTCTTAAGATGGAAAAACGATGCAGAGTGTGTTACAATAAAAGCCAGACCTGCAAAAATGCGGGAGTGCGCTGCGGCGCACGGAAAGAGAAGGTGGAAACGGAATGTTTCGTGGAGCACGGCGCTCTGATCTGGAGCAAATTTTAGAGATCTATGCCCATGCCCGGAAAGCAATGGCGGATTCGGGCAACCCGACCCAGTGGGGCGACAGCTATCCGCCGCAGGAGATGCTGGAAGAAGACATCGACTCCAACCGGCTGTTCGTCTATACGGTGAACGGCCGTCTCGAGGCGGTGTTTGCCTTCATCCTCGGGCCGGACCCCACCTACGCGAAAATCGAAGACGGCCAGTGGCTCAACGATGAGGTGCCTTACGGCACCATCCACCGGCTGGCCTCGGCGGGTGACCGCAGGGGCGTGGCGTCTGAGGTCATCGCATGGTGCCTCGAGCACTGTGAGAGCCTGCGGGCCGACACCCACGCCGACAACAAGATCATGCAGCATCTTCTCGAGAAGAACGGTTTTGTCCGCTGCGGCATCATCCATGTGGAAGACGGCACGCCCCGCGTCGCCTATCAGAAGCTGTCGGCCACCGTACACATGCAGGAAGAATAAGGAGGGACTGGCATGAAGATCACACAGGTAAAGCTGGGCCGTATCTCGACCCCGCTCCGCGTCCCCTTCAAGACAGCGCTGCGCACCGTGAGCAGCGTGGAGGACGTCATCGTTGAGCTGCACACCGACACCGGCGCGGTGGGCTACGGTGAGGCACCTCCCACCGGCGTCATCACCGGCGACACCACCGGTGCCATCATCGGCGCCATCCGCGACCACATCGCCCCGGCCATCCTGGGCCGCGACCTCGACGAGTTCGAGGATCTGACCGCCGCCGTGCAGAAGGCCCTCGTCCACAACACCAGCGCCAAGGCTGCTGTGGATATGGCCCTGTGGGACCTGCTGGGCCAGAAGTACAGCGCCCCGGTTTACCGGATGCTGGGCGGCGCGCGCAGCAATATCGTGACGGACATCACCATCAGCGTCAACCCGCCCGAGGAGATGGCCCGGGACGCCCGCACCGCCATCCAGCGCGGTTATGACTGCCTGAAGGTCAAGGTGGGCATCGACCCGGAGCTGGACGTGGCCCGTCTGGCCGCCGTCCGCGAGGCCGTGGGCAAGGACGTCAAGCTCCGCATCGACGCCAATCAGGCGTGGAATGCAAAGCAGGCTGTCCGCATCCTCGACCAGATGCAGGAGAAGGGCCTGGACATCGAGTTCGTCGAGCAGCCTGTGCCTGCGGCTGACCTCGAGGGGATGCAGTACGTCACCCGCCACGCCAGCGTGCCGGTACTGGCCGATGAGAGCGTGTTCAGCCCGGCGGACGCCCTGCGCATCATGCAGACCGGCGCAGCCGACTTTGTGAACATCAAGCTGATGAAGTGCGGCGGCATCACCAACGCCCTCCGCATTGCCTCGGCGGCAGAGGTCTACGGCGTGGAGTGCATGATCGGCTGTATGCTGGAAGCCAAGATCTCGGTCAACGCAGCCGTGGAGCTGGCCTGCGCCAAGAAGATCATCACTAAAGTGGACCTGGACGGCCCGGTGCTCTGCAGCGAGGACCACATCCTCGGCGGCGCGGTCTTCGACGAGAAGAATATCACAGTCTCGGATGCACCCGGCATGGGTATCCAGGGTTTCGTCCCCGGCAAAGTGACCTATCTGGACGACTGAAAAATCAGAAAAAATAAATAAGAATGACTACCCCTGGCAGACAAACTCTGCCGGGGGATTTTTCTGCCCTAAGCGGTGAAATATTTTAGCTGTGTATTCCTGTGGCGCACATATAAGGCGGCGCGGAGGAAGGCCGAAAACGAAAAATCTGCCGAAACAGCCCGAAAAATTCACTGAAAACCTTTGACTTTTCTTCCGTGTGTGCTATAATAACAACTGTCTTTGGGTAAGAGACAGGAAAAGTGTGCGTCGAGGACGCACAAATACAGAGGAGTGTTTTATATGATGAATGGTGCAAAAGCCATTGCGAAGAAGTACAATGAGGTCAGCCTCATCCTTCGCATCGTCGTCGGTCTGGTCATCGGCGCGGTGCTGGCGCTTGCGGTGCCGGGTGCAGGCTGGGTCGGCGAGCTGGGCAACCTGTTCGTCGGCGCACTGAAGGGCATCGCTCCGGTGCTGGTGTTCGTCATCGTGACGAGCGCGCTGGCACAGGGCAGCTCCAAGCTGGACCGCCGCTTCGGTACGGTCATCTGGCTGTACATGCTCACCACCTTCCTTGCGGCTGCGATCGCTTCGATCACCAGCTTCATGTTCCCTGTGTCGGTCGTTCTGGCAGACGCTGCCCAGTCGGACGTGGTGCCGCAGGGTCTGGGCGAGGTGCTGAGCACCCTGCTCACCAACTTCGTCGCCAACCCTGTCAGCTCTCTGATGAGCGGCAACTACATCGGCATCCTGTTCTGGGCCTGCATGTTCGGCCTTGCCATGAAGAACATCGGCTCTGACACCACCAAGAAGTTCCTTGCCGATACCGCCGACGCTGTGTCGCAGGTGGTGCGCTGGATCATCAATCTGGCTCCCTTCGGCATCATGGGTCTGGTGTACACCAACGTGGCCGGTAACGGTCTGGCCATCTTTACCCAGTACGGCAAGCTGCTGGCTCTGCTGGTGGGTACCATGCTCTTCATGGCGTTCATCGTTTCGCCCTTTATCATGTTCATCTATCTGCGCTGCAACCCGTATCCGCTGGTGTTCCGCTGCCTGAAGGAGTCCGGCCTGACCGCTTTCTTCACCCGCAGCTCTGCGGCCAACATCCCCGTCAACATGGCCCTGTGCGAGAAGCTGGGCCTCGATAAGGATATGTATTCCGTTTCCATCCCTCTGGGCGCTACCATCAATATGGATGGTGCGGCTATCACCATCACCATCATGACGCTGGCTGCGGCCAACACGCTGGGCATCCCCGTGACCCTGCCTGCTGCTATCGTCCTGAGCGCCATGTCCGCTCTGGGTGCCTGCGGCGCTTCCGGCGTGGCCGGCGGCTCTCTGCTGCTCATCCCCATGGCCTGCTCCCTGTTTGGCATCTCCAACGATGTGGCCATGCAGATGGTCGGTGTCGGCTTCATCATCGGCGTGATCCAGGACTCTGTGGAGACTGCGCTGAACTCCGCCGGCGACGTGGAGTTCGCCGCGACCGCCGAGTATCATCAGTGGCTCAAGCAGGGCAAGCTCCTGCCGGCTTTCCTCCGCAAGTAATATGCAAAACAAAATGGCTGGGGCCGCGAGGCCCCAGCCATTTTTCTGTATAAGCTCAGTCCATGAGCTTTGCTTTCTGCAGAGCGGTGACGATGAGGGGGATGAGCACCAGCTGTGCGATGATGCCCGGCACAGCGGTGAAGAGCGCACCGGACAGGAAGGCCGAGAACGGGAAGCTCGAGCCGGACAGGCCCGCCAGCACGAAGCGGACCGCGCCCCAGACGAGGCGGCCAGCCACCATGGCCGCCGCGAGGGTGGCGTAGGTCATGGGCAGGGTGTGCTTCACCCGGCGGTAGAGCCAGCCGGACACAGCACCGTAAGCTGCCAGCTCAAAAGCCATCGAAATGGCGATGGGGAACATCGGGGGCATCCCGAAGAGCACCGAGCGGAGCAGCGGGGCCGCAAAGCCCACCGCCAGACCCCACGGCCCGCCCAGCACGAAGCCGCAGAGCAGGATGGGGAAATGCATCGGGCAGAGCATATTGCCTACCTGCGGCAGATGCCCCGTCACCATGGGCAGCACGAAGGCCAGCGCCAGAAAGAGTGCGGCCAGCACGACATTGCGGGCCGGAGAAGAGTTTTTGGTTTTCATCTGTTTCCTCCTGTGACTGCGCCGCAGAAAAACAAAAAAGGGGCCTGCCAGTCGGCTTGCAAGCCAACGGCAGACCCCTTCATGGCGTCTGTTTCAAAAATGCGGCGGCTGAAAATAGTGTAAGGCGGGCTTCGGCCCGCAGGCCCGGCTTCCTGCCGGAAATCGTGAAAATTATAGCAGAGTGCCGCAGGATTTGTCAAGACAGCCCCCGGACAGGCTGCAAATTGACCAAAAAAGAAAGCGTTTGGAGCAGTTTTTGACCGCCTGTGTACATTTTGCTGAAAGAAGCTTGACCTTTTTGCACAGAATAGATAATATAAACTTGAATTATAGCGCAATGGGGCGGCGGGAGCTGTGCCTTGCGCGGCTGTATACTTGCAACTTCTGAGGTTCATACGGGAGGACCATCATGACAAATGCAGAAAAGCTTACCCTTGCCAAGCACGCCTGTCACATCCGCATGGGCGTGATCGAGGGAACTCACAGCGCCAAGTGCGGCCATCCGGGCGGCAGTCTGGACATCGCCGAGGTGCTGTCTTACCTCTACTTCGTGGATATGAATATCGACCCCAAGGAGCCGAAAAAACCGGACCGCGACCGCTTCGTGCTGTCCAAGGGCCATGCAGCTCCGGCACTTTACGCTACGCTGGCCGAGCGCGGGTTCTTCCCGGTGGAAGACCTCAAGACCCTGCGCAAGATCGGCAGCTACCTGCAGGGCCACCCCAACATGAATGAGACTCCGGGCGTGGATATGTCCACCGGCAGTCTGGGTCAGGGCGTGTCTGCCGCCTGCGGCATGGCTCTGGGCGCAAAGCACAGCGGCAAGCCCATCAATGTCTACACCATCCTCGGTGACGGTGAGGTGGAAGAGGGCGAGTGCTGGGAGGCTTTCATGTTTGCCGCCCACTATAAACTCTCCAACCTCTGCGTCATGCTGGACCGCAACCACCTCCAGATCGACGGCACCACCGAGACGGTCATGAACAGCGCCCCGCTGGAAGAAAAGCTCAAGGCGTTCAACTTCAACGTCCTGACCATCAACGGCCACGACTACGACCAGATCGAGTCTGCCATCAAGGCGTTCCACGCCGAGAACGACAAGCCCACCTGCATCATTCTGGACACCGTCAAGGGTACGGGCGTCTCCTTTATGACCAACTCTGTGGATTGGCACGGCAAAGGCCCCAACGACGAGGAGTACGCTGTGGCCATGCAGGAGCTGAACGCAGCCTACGCCGCGCTGGAACAGGAGGACAAGTAAGATGGCAGATGTAAAAATGATCGCTACCCGCGAGAGCTACGGCAATACTCTGAAAGCACTGGCCGCTGAGGGCCACGACGACCTGGTGGTCCTGGACGCCGACCTCGCTGCCGCTACCAAGACCGGTATGTTCCGCAAGGCTTACCCGGACCGCCACTTCGACTGCGGCATCGCCGAGGCCAACATGATGGGCGTCGCCGCCGGCCTGTCCACCATGGGCTATGTTCCCTTTGTGTCCAGCTTTGCGATGTTCGCTGCGGGCCGTGCCTTTGAGCAGATCCGGAACTCCGTGGCCTACCCCCACCTGAACGTGAAGATCGGCGCTACCCACGGCGGTATCTCCGTCGGTGAGGACGGCGCTTCTCACCAGTGCTGCGAGGACTTCGCCCTCATGCGCAGCCTGCCCGGCATGACCATCATCTGCCCCGCCGACGACGTGGAAGCACGCGCTGCTGTCCGCGCCGCCTATGAGATGCAGGGTCCTGTCTACCTCCGCTTTGGCCGTCTGGCTGTTCCCGTGTTCCACGACGAGGCCAACTATCACTTCGAGATCGGCAAGGGCGAGCAGCTCACCGAGGGCAATGACATCGCCATCGTGGCCACCGGCCTGATGGTCAACGAGGCCCGCAAGGCCGCCGAGACCCTGGCCGCCGAGGGCATCCACGCCCGCGTCATCAACATCCACACCATCAAGCCTCTGGATGAGGACATCATCCTCAAGGCTGCCAGGGAGTGCGGCAAGATCGTCACCGCCGAGGAGCACAACGTCATCGGCGGTCTGGGCGAGGCTGTCTGCTCCCTGCTCAGCGAGAAGCTGCCCACCCCTGTCCGCCGCGTCGGCGTGCAGGACAAGTTCGGCTGCTCCGGCCCCGCATGGGACCTGCTGAAGGAGTATGGTCTGGACGCTGCCACCATCTGCAAGACCGCAAAGGAAATGCTGGGCAAGTAAGCTCTTTCTCTGAAATAACGAACGCCGCTGTGCATTGCACGGCGGCGTTTTTGCATCTCACAGAGCTTTTATCAGCTTTTCCCTCTCGGCGTACACCTCGGCGAAGACTTTGCGCAGGGTGCATATCTCGGGGCGGGGGTCATCCCGCAGGGTCAGCAGGCGGGTGTCCGGGATGGACAGATGCAGCGGGATGTGCCACCCGGCAGGGAAAGCCGGGTATATCATCGGGCAGAGGAACATCCCCCGCCCGGCCAGAAGCTCGGCGTAGACCGACTCGTAGTTTTCCACCATCCGCCAGACCGGTGTGGAATAGGGCATCCCCGGCTGCTTCTGGGCGAAATCCACCATATCCTGATAGAGGGGCTCGTAAAATATCTGCTGTCCGGCAAGGTCAGAAAGCTCGACGCTGCTTTGGCCGGAGAATGGGTGCTCCGGCGCGGCGATGAGGTAAAACCGGTTGCCGATGATGGTCTCACAGCGTATCTCTGGCGGCAGCGGGCCGAAGGGAAGGTAGAGCGCCGCGTCTGCCTCGGTGCAGAGCATGTGGTGGTAGCTGGAGGGGACAGGCGTGGTGTCCACTTTGAACTCATAGCCCGGCAGCGCGGCGTGGAGCCTCGCCATCAGGATGGGGTAGATGGGGTCCCGCTGCAAAAGCACCGGCGGCAGGCGGAGGGTCAGGGTGTGGTGGGTGCCGAAGCCTTTCAGCGCCGTGCGGGCGTTGAGGATGCCGCGGTAGAGGTCTTCCGCATGGGGCAGCAGGGCGCGGCCTGCCTCGGTGAGGGCCACCTGCGTCGTCGTGCGGCGGAACAGTGCGGCGTCCAGCTCCTTTTCGAGGCTGCGTATCTGGTAGCTCAGGGCGGGCTGGGTGCAGTAGAGTTCCCGCGCGGCGGCGGAGAAATTCAGCGTCCGGCTCACGGTGAGAAAGCAGAGAAGCTGGTGCTCGTTCATGACAAAAAAACTCCTTTCCGGCGGCGGGACATCCTTACGGCCTCAGTATAGCAGGAAATAGGACACTTATAAAGCTTTTTTATCAGGATGCTTAAGATTTTTTAATTCCCTTTTACTTCGTTATATTTTATACTATCTCTCGGAAGAACGATTTTCTACCTGAAAACGTCGAAAGAAGAAAGAGTAAGGAGCATTCCAGATGAAAAAGATCTCTCGTAAAGGCTTCCTGAAGGTTGCCGCCGCTGCCGCTATGAGCGGCGTTACCGCCAGCGCACTGGCCGCCTGCAACGCAGGCTCTTCCAGCAGCACTGCCGCCTCCACCGGCGAGGCCATCTACACCCCCGGCACTTACACCGGCACCGCCACCGGCATCGGTGAGGTGAAGGTCACCATGACCTTCAGCGAGACCGCCATCACCGACGTGGTCATTGACGCCTCCAACGAGACCGAGAGCATCGGCGGCGTGGCAGCCCCCACCCTGAAGGACGCCCTGATGGCTGCTCAGAGCACCGAGATCGACAACATCTCCGGCGCTACCGTCACCACCAACGCCGTCAAGAAGGCCGCCGCAAGCTGCATCGAGCAGGCAATGGGCGTCCACACCGCAGGCGGCGACACTGCTGCATCTTCCTCCGATGAGGACTGGCTGGGTACCGAGCCGGAGATCGACGAGAGCAAGGTCGCCAAGACCGTTGACGTGGATGTGGCAGTCGTGGGCTGCGGCATCGCAGGCGTTGCCGCCTGCCGCAGCGTCGCTGAGGACGGCGGTCTGGTGGCTGCTTTCGAGAAGGCCGACGGCCCCCAGTGCCGCAGCGGCGAGTACGCCGTCATCAACGGCAAGGTGCAGGCCAAGTGGGGCCGCGACACCTGGACCCGCGAGCAGATCGACGACATCATCGACTCCCACATGGTGGAGAGCACCTACCGCTGCAAGCGCAGCATCATGAGCAAGTGGGCCCACAACATCGGCGACGCCTTCGACTGGTGGGTGGAGGCAAACCCCGACCTGTACTACGCCGAGACCACCCGCAGCGCTATCCCCGACGAGAGCGCGGACAACTTCATCATCCCCATCTTCTACCCGCTGCCCGAGCACTACGACTGGAAGCAGGAGCGCTTCCCCTGCTACCCCACTTCCGTTGAGTTCAAGCCCGACCAGCACGTCACCGTCGAGGCCAATATGCAGAAAGCCATCGACACCGGCAATGTCCAGACCTTCTACGGCTGCTTCGTCGAGAAGCTCATCATGGATAATGGCCGCTGCGTGGGCCTCTACGCCCGCGATGCCGCTACCGGCGAGTACATCAAGTGCAACGCCTCCAAGGGCGTCATCCTCTCCACTGGCGACTACTCCCAGAACACCAAGATGCTCAAGCACTTCTGCCCCGAGGTCATTGAGAACAACATCCAGTGCCTGTTCACCAATGTGGATGTGGAGGGCAACTTCACCAACCAGGGCGACGGCATCCAGCTGGGTATGTGGGCCGGCGCTCAGGTGCAGCAGAGCCACGCCCCGATGATCCACCACATGGGCGGCGGCGCCGACCTCGCCGGCGTAGGCGTCATGGGCAATGCAGGCTTCCTGAACCTCGACCTCAACGGCAAGCGCTTCATGAACGAGGACCTGCCCGGCCAGCAGCTGGAAAACCAGATCGAGCTGCAGAAGAACCGCGAGAGCTGGCAGATCTTCGACTCCAACTGGCCTGAGCAGCTGCCCTATATGCCCGCAGCCCACGGCGGTGCCTGCTACTATGAGGACTACGCCAGCGAGGACGAAGGCCCCAAGAACAACACCACCTACCGCAACTACAAGAGCCCCTATCAGCTGGAAGCTGCTGTGGCCGATGGCCGCGCTGTGAAGGCCGACACGCTGGAAGAGCTGGTGGCAAAGATCTACCCGGACGATACTGCCGCCCAGCAGACCGCTCTGGACTCCATCCAGCGCTACAACGAGCTGGCAAAGGCCGGTTACGATGAGGACTTCCACAAGCCCGCTTCTCGTATGTGGGCAGTCGAGAACGGCCCCTTCTACGCCGACAAGTTCACCACTGCTCTGCTGCTGGTCTGCATCGGAGGCCTCGAGAGCGACGAGGACTGCCACACCTTCGACGCCGACCGCAATGTCATCCCCGGCCTGTACGTCGCCGGCAACATCCAGGGCAACCGCTTTGCCACCGAGTACCCTATCGGCCTGAAGGGCGTCAGCCACTCCATGGCCATGTACTACGGCTACGTCGCCGGCAAGAACGCCCTGAAGGACATCTGAGCCTGAAATCGCAAAATAATTTCCAGAGCCCGGAGCAGAAAATGCCTGCCCCGGGCTTTTTATGTGACTTGCTCACGGAAAAACGCCGGAGTTTGGGGTATACTGTCTCTGTCAGATGAAAAAACACTCTTTATGGAGGGAAACGATATGGCAGTCATCACCATCACGAAAGAAAACTTTGAGGCCGAGGTGCTGAAGAGCGCTCAGCCCGTCCTGCTCGATTTCTGGGCCGCCTGGTGCGGCCCCTGCCGGATGCTGAGCCCCATCGTGGACGAGGTGGCCGAGGAGCGCACCGACGTCAAGGTGGGCAAGGTCAATGTGGACGAGCAGCCCGATCTGGCCGCCGAGTTCGGCGTCATGAGCATCCCCACCCTGCTGCTGTTCGAGAACGGTAAGCTGGTTCGTCAGGCCGTCGGCGCACGTCCTAAGAGCGGCGTGCTGGAACTGCTGGGCTGAGAATAAAACGGCGAGGAGCCGCTGCACGGAAAACGCTGTGCGGCGGCTCCTTTTTTGCGCCTGCATCATCTCAAAGCGGGCTTTCGTGAAATCATTTCGCCTTTCTGTACAAACGCACAGAAAAATCGTATCATAAAAATGAAAACACGGTCACTTTCACACTTTACAACTTTATCTGGATAAAGTAAAATAACCTTATCATAAGACAAAAGCGCCCGGGAAAAGGCGGGGCGCAGGGGCCGGGGCGGGCAAGCGCCCGGTGAAAAGTGAGGGAAAAGGTATGAAATTTGACATCTCCTGCTTACAGCCGAAGGAACAGGCCTCTTTCGCGCTGCGGGCGCTGTACGAGGCGGCGGGCTGCCGCAAATATCACATGGGCCGGTTCGAGGAGTACGGGCTGTATCAGGAGAACCGCAGCTTCCTTTCATCGGAGCAGGTCATCACCTTCACCGATCTGGACGGGCGGCTGCTGGCACTGAAACCTGACGTGACCCTCTCCATTGCCAAGACGGCGCAGCCCGCGCCGGGCGAGACACTGCGCTACTACTATCACGAAAATGTCTACCGTCCCTCGGCGGAGAGCCACACCTTCAAGGAAATCGGCCAGATGGGCCTTGAGATGCTGGGCGATGTGGGCGAAGGACAGGTGCGGCAGGCGGTGTCGCTGGCGGCACAGTCCCTCGAGCAGCTGGGCCAGCCGTGGGTGCTGGAAGTGAGCCACATGGGCTACCTGTTCGGTCTGCTGGATGCGCTGGACGTGCCGGAAGCTTCCCGCGCCGCCCTGCTGGCAAAGCTGAAAGCGAAAAACCTCCACGAGCTGAAAGCGGCGGCGTCCGCCGCCGGGATGGATGAGGCCGGCGCCGACGCGCTGGCGGGGCTGATGAGCCTCTGCGGCAGCTGTGAGGATGTGCTTCCCCGTGTGGAAGCCGCCTGCCGGAACGAGCGGATGGAAGCCGCCGCTGCCGAGCTGAAAGCCATCACCGAAGAGCTGGCTGGTGCAGGCGGCAGCATCCGTCTGGACATGACGCTGGCCGGTGAGATGGAATATTACAACGGCCTTGTGTTTCAGGGCTATCTGGAGTCGCTTCCCCGTCCGGTGCTCAAGGGCGGGCGGTATGACCTGCTGATGCAGAAGTTCACCCCGGGCGCGGGGGCCATCGGCTTTGCGGTCTATCTCGACGAGCTGGACCGCCTGAGCGCCCCGCTCCCGCCGGTACAGCAGCAGAAAACCGAAAAGACCATGCTGAACGTAGCTCTGCCGAAGGGTCGTCTCGGTGACAAGGTCTATGACCTGCTGGCTGGTATCGGCTACGGCTGCCCCGAAGACTACAACGCCACCCGCAAACTGGTGGTGGAGAACCCCGCCGCCGGCATCCGGTACTTCCTCGTCAAGCCCAGCGACGTTGCGATCTACGTCGAGCACGGCGCGGCAGACGTGGGCATCGTGGGCAAGGACATCCTGACGGAAGCGTCTGCCGATGTCTACGAGCTGCTGGACACCGGCCTCGGAAAGTGCCGGATGTGCGTCGCCGCCCCGGCAGATTACAAAGACGACCCCAGCCGCCCGGTGCGGGTGGCAACCAAGTTCGTCAACATCGCCAAGAGCTATTATGCATCCATCGGGCGGGACATCGACATCATCAAGCTGAACGGCTCCATTGAGCTGGCCCCCATCCTGGGCCTGTCCGACGTCATCGTGGATATTGTGGAGACGGGTACGACTCTGCGGGAAAACGGTTTGCGGGTGGTGACGGAGTTCATGCCCATCTCGGCCCGCTTCATCGCCAATAAGGCCAGCTACCAGTTCAAGCACCGCGAAATGGACGAGATGCTCGAAAAGCTGCGTGCCGCCCTTGCCGCAAAGGAGGAGAAAAAATGATAAAGCTGTATAACTTCGATGAACTGAAGCCCGAAGAGATATTGAACCGTGACATCCGCGCGGAGAAGAATGTGGAAGACGTGGTGGACGGCATCATTGCCGATGTCCGCGCCCGGGGCGACGAGGCCCTGAAAGAATACGCCCTCAAGTTCGACGGTGCCAAGCTGGAGAACATCCAGGTGACGCAGGAGGAAATTGAAGAAGCCTTTGCGAATATGGACGGCTATTTCCTCGAAACGCTGCGGGAGGCCGCCGCCAACATCGAGGCCTTCCACCGCCAGCAGGTGCATAAAAATTTTGTGATGAACGACAAGCCCGGCATCGTGCTGGGCCAGAAATACACCCCCATCGAGAAGGCGGGCGTCTACGTTCCGGGCGGCACGGCGGCGTATCCTTCCACCGTCCTGATGGACGTCATCCCGGCCAAGGTGGCGGGCGTTTCGGAGATCGTCATGACGACTCCCGCCGGTAAGGACGGTAAGATCGATCCGGTCATCCTCGCCGCTGCGGCCACCGCAGGCGTGACCAGGATCTTCAAGACCGGCGGCGCACAGGCCGTGGCCGCGCTGGCCTACGGCACCCAGAGCATCCCGGCGGTGGATAAGATCGTCGGCCCGGGCAATATCTATGTCGCCACTGCCAAGAGGAAGGTCTTTGGCAAGGTGGGCATCGACATGATAGCAGGCCCCAGCGAGATCCTGGTTCTGGCCGACGGCGGCTGTGACCCCGCCTGGGTGGCCGCCGACCTGCTGAGTCAGGCCGAGCACGACAGGCTGGCGAGCCCCGTCCTCGTCACTGACAGCGCTGAGCTGGCCAAGGCCGTTCAGGCAGAGCTGGAAGTGCAGATCCCCCAGCTGCCCCGCGCCGCCATCGCCCGCGCCAGCGTGGACGACAACGGCAAGATCATCGTCTGCTCTGATTTACGCAAGGCCATCGAAGCCTGCAACATCATCGCACCCGAACATCTGGAAGTCTGTGTGGACGACCCCTTCAGCGTGCTGAATGAAATCAAAAATGCAGGCAGCATCTTCCTCGGTCGGAACGTCCCCGAGGCACTGGGCGACTACTTCGCCGGCCCGAACCACACCCTGCCCACCAGCGGCACGGCACGTTTCTCCAGCCCTCTGGGCGTGGACGACTTCGTCAAGAAGTCCAGCTTCATCTACTACACCCGGGAGGCGCTGGAAAAGGCTGCGCCCCGCATCGCCGACTTTGCTGAGCGGGAGGGCCTGCACGCCCACGCCCGCAGTGTGACCATAAGATATGAATAAACCTCTCAGGCGCTTCGCGCCAGCTCCCCTAATGGGGGAGCCTTTGGCAGAGAGGTCAAATTGCAATAAAAACGGAGGCTGGCAAACATGAGCCGTTTTCTTTCTCCCACGCTGGAAGCTGTCACTCCCTACACCCCGGGCGAACAGCCGCAGGACCAGCAGTACATTAAGCTGAACACCAACGAAAGCCCTTATCTCCCCTCTCCGGCCGTGGTGGGGGCGGTGAGCGAGGCCGAGGTGGAAAAGCTCCGCCTCTACTCCGACCCTGCGTGTGCCGAGCTGCTGCGGGCAGCGGCGGCACATTTCGACTTACAGCCTGACCAGATCATGCCCGGCAACGGCAGCGACGAGAACCTGTTCTTCGCCCTGCGGGCCTTCTGCGACGAGAACCACCCGCTGGCCTATGCAGACATCACCTATGGCTGCTACGGAGTCTGGTGCGGGCTGATGCACATTCCCAGCCACATCATCCCGCTGAAAGAAGATTTCACCCTCGACCCGGCAGACTATTACGGCCTGAACGAGACCATCGTCATCGCTAACCCCAACGCCCCCACCGGTCTGGCCCTGCCCCGCAGCGCCATCGAGGAGATCCTGAAGGCGAACCCCGACCATGTGGTCATCGTGGACGAGGCCTATGTGGACTTCGGCGGCGAGAGCTGTGTGCCGCTCATCAACGAGTACGAAAATCTGCTGGTGGTCCAGACCTTCTCGAAGTCTCGTCAGCTGGCCGGTGCGCGGCTGGGCCTCGCTATGGGCAATGCGAAGCTCATCGCTGACCTCAACCGGGTCAAGTTCAGCCTCAACCCCTACAACATCAACCGGCTGACCCTGAAGGCGGGCAAGGCCGCGCTGGAAGATACGGACTACTTCGACAAGACCCGCGCCGCTATCGTGGAGACGCGGGGCTGGACAAAGCAGCAGCTGGAAGCGCGGGGGTTTGCCGTGCTGGACAGCCGCTCCAATTTCCTGTTTGCTTCCACCGACAAAAAGAGCGGCGGCGAACTTTACCTGAAACTGAAAGAAAAAGGCGTGCTGGTGCGCCACTTCGACGCACCCCGTATTTCGAACTGGCTGCGCATCACCATCGGCACGCCGGACGACATGACCGCCCTTCTGCGGGCGCTGGATGAAATTTTGGAGGGCTGAGCCATGCGGGAAGTGACCATCGAGCGGAACACCAACGAGACCCAGATCGAGCTGACCCTGAACCTCGACGGCGCAGGCCGGTATCAGGTGGACACCGGCTGCGGCTTTCTGAACCATATGCTGGAGCTGTTTGCGCGGCACGGGCGCTTTGATCTGGTGCTCACCTGCCACGGCGACGTGGAGGTGGATTATCACCACACCACCGAGGATGTGGGCATCGCGCTGGGGCAGGCGTTCGCCCGGGCGCTGGGCGATATGCGGGGCATCCACCGGTACGGCAGCTTCTATCTGCCCATGGACGAAGCCCTCATCCTCTGCGCCGTGGACATCTCGGGCCGCTGCACCCTGAACTGGGACATCCATTGCAACACCGAAAAAGTCGGCGACTTCGACGTGGAGTGCGCCAAGGAATTCTGGCTGGGCTTTGCCCGCAGCGTGCCGGTTACCGTCCACTTCGTTCAGTTCGCGGGCGAGAACAGCCACCACATCCTTGAGGCCGCGTTCAAGGGCGCTGGCCGTGCGCTGGCCGATGCCGTCCGCATCGATGCGGCCCATCGGGACGAAATTCCTTCCACGAAAGGACTGCTGGTATGATATGCATCATCGACTACGGCGTGGGCAACCTGTTCAGCCTGAAATCGAGTCTGGCCCATCTGGGGCTGGAAGCGAAGGTCAGCGCGGACGCCGCCGACATCCGCGCCGCTGACCGGCTCATCCTGCCGGGCGTGGGCGCCTTCGGGGACGCGATGGCAAAACTTGAGGCCACCGGCCTTGTACCGGTCATCAAGGAAGAAGCGGCGAAGAAGCCCCTCCTCGGCATCTGCCTCGGGATGCAGCTGCTGTTTGAAAAGAGCTACGAGTACGGCGAACACGACGGCCTTGGCTTCGTGCCGGGGCAGGTATGCCCGCTGGCTCCCGACCTCGGCGACAAGAGCCTGAAAGTGCCGCAGATCGGCTGGAACGCCGTCCACATCCTGCGGGACGACCCGCTGTTCAAGTACGTCAGGGACGGCGAGTATTTCTACTACGTCCACAGCTACTACGGAAAAAACTGCGCCGCCAACACACTGGCCGTCAGCGACTATTCCCTGCCCGTCACCGGCGTGGTGAAGGCGGGCAAGGTGTACGGAACGCAGTTCCACCCGGAGAAAAGCGGTGACGCAGGGCTGCGGCTGCTGAAAGCATTTGCGGAATTATAAGGAGAAACGAAAATGCAGCTATTCCCAGCCATTGACCTGCGGGGCGGCAAAGTCGTGCGCCTGATGCAGGGCGATTACGACCGGATGACCGTCTACGGCGAAGACCCCTGCGCCCAGGCACGGGCTTTTCTCGAAGCCGGGGCAAAAAACCTCCACGTCGTCGATCTGGACGGCGCAAAGGACGGAACCCTTTCCAATTACGACACCATCGCCGCGCTGGCAAAGCAGGGCGGCCTGTATATCGAAGTAGGCGGCGGCATCCGCACCGAAGAGCGCATTGAAAAATATCTCTCTTTGGGCGTGGGCCGGTGCATCCTTGGAAGTGTGGCCGTGACGAACTTTGACTTCACGGCCCGGATGCTGAAAAAGTACGGCGAAAAAATTGCCGTGGGCGTGGACGCCAAGGAAGGCTATGTGGCGATCCACGGCTGGAAGGACGTCAGCGCTGAGCCGGGCGTGGCCTTCTGTCAGCGTCTGGCTGAGGCTGGATGCAAGGCCATCATCTACACCGACATTGCCTGCGACGGCGCGATGAAAGGCACCAACCTTGCCCTCTACCGCCAACTTGCAAAAGAAGTGCCAGGCGTGGCCATCACGGCCAGCGGCGGTATTTCCTCGGAAAAGGAGCTGCTGGAACTGGAAGAGATGGGGACTGCCGCCGCCATCCTCGGCAAGAGCCTGTACACCGGTGCGCTGGATCTTGGGCGCTGCGTCGCGCTGGTGCAGAAGTAAGGAGCAAGACCATGATAACGAAACGCATCATCCCCTGTCTGGACGTCCGGAACGGACGGGTCGTCAAGGGAACGAACTTCGAGGGCATCAAGGATGTGGCCGACCCGGTGGAGATGGCCCGGATGTACAACGCGGCGGGTGCCGACGAGCTGGTGTTCTACGACATCACGGCCAGCGCCGAGGGCCGCGCCCTCTTCACCGACATCCTCACCCGGGTGGCCAGCGAGATCTTCATCCCCCTCACGGTGGGCGGCGGCGTCAACACGCTGGACGATTTCGACCGGGTGCTCAAGTGTGGTGCCGATAAAGTCAGCGTCAACTCGGGCGCACTGAGAGACCCCGGCCTCATCCCGGCAGCGGCCAAGCGGTACGGCGACCAGTGCGTGGTCCTCTCCGCCGACGTCAAGCGGGTGGACGGCCAGTTCCGCGTCTTTGCCAAGGGCGGGCGCGAAGACACTGGCCGGGACGCGCTGGAATGGATCAAATGGTGCGTGGACAACGGTGCAGGCGAAGTGTGCCTCAACAGCATCGACACTGACGGTGTCCGGAACGGCTTCGACCTCGAGATGCTGGACGCCGTGGCGGCCCGGGTGAACGTCCCCATCATCGCCAGCGGCGGCGCGGGCAAAAAGGAAGACTTCCTCGAGCTGTTCCATCATAAAGGCATCGACGCGGGCCTTGCGGCGGGCATCTTCCACCAGAAGCTGCTCACCATCCGGGAGCTAAAGGAATACTTAAACGAAAATGGCGTGGAAATGCGGCTCTGAGCCCTTGCGTTTGCCCGCCGAATACGCTAAACTATAGCTGTCCCCCTGCGGGGAAGGAGAAACATTATGGATCTGAAATTTGACGAAAAGGGCCTCATCCCGGCCATCGTGCAGGACCACTACACCAAAGAGGTGCTGACCCTCGCCTACATGAACGCCGAGACGCTGGCGCTGACCATCGCGGAGGGCCGGACGGTGTTCTGGAGCCGCAGCCGTCAGGAGATATGGCGCAAGGGCGAGACCAGCGGCAACGTCCAGCGTGTGGTGTCCATCACCGCCGACTGCGACGCCGACGCGCTGGTGGTTGAGGTCGTCAAGAGCGGCCCCGCCTGCCACACCGGTGCCGAGAGCTGCTTTTTCAACGAAGTGTATGTTTCCCCGGAGCTGAAGCAGTTCAGCTGGCAGGGGCTGTATGACCTCATCAAGGGCCGCAAGACCAGCCCCAAAGAGGGCAGCTACACCACCTATCTGTTCGAGAAGGGCAAAGAAAAGATCCTCAAGAAGGTGGGCGAAGAGTGTACTGAGGTCATCATCGCGGGCGAAAAGGAAGACAAGGCCGAGACGGTCTACGAGATCAGCGATTTGGCATACCATGTGCTGGTGCTGATGGTGCAGGCCGGCATCACGGTGGAGGACATCACCCGCGAGCTGGAAAAACGACACGTTATCGACCACAAGGTCAAACAGGAAAGGATGCAGTGATTCACTATGGCAGATTATAAGAAGTCCAGTGTCCATTGTCACTCGACGATGTGCGACGGCAAAAACACCTTGCAGGAGATGGCCTCCGCTGCGTGTGCGCAGGGGCTGACCACACTGGGCTTCACGGGCCATAGCTATACCCAGCGCGACCGTGAATACTGCATGAGCCCCAGCCGCACGGCCCAGTACAAGGCCACCATTGCCAAGCTCAAGACCGAGTACAAGGGCAAGGTGGACATCCTCTGCGGCATCGAGTGGGACCTGCTGAGCGAGGACAAGCGCACCGGCTACGACTACTGGATCGGTTCTGCGCACCACCTCTACGGTAAGAACACCGGCAAATACTACGAGATCGACTTCCGTCCCCAGGATCTCCACGACTGCATCTACGACGACTTCGACGGCGACCCTCTAGCCGCTGTGGAAGCATACTTCGCCGAGGTGGAGAAGGTGGCGGCCATGGGCCCCGACATCCTCGCCCACATCGACCTCATCAAGAAGCTGAACGCTGCCGGTGAGTTCTTCGACGAAGAGTCGCCCCGCTATAAGGCCGCAGCCCTCAAGGCGCTGAATGCTGCCAAAGAGCACGGCTGCCTGCTGGAAGTGAACACCGGCGGCGTCTACCGCGGCTACCGCAAGGACTTCTACCCCGGCGCATGGCTTCTGGGCGAGTGGCAGAAGATGGGCGGCAAGGTCATCATCACCTCCGACGCCCACGATGTGGACAGCCTGACCTTCGGCTTCGACGAGGCTGCTGCTGCCGTCAAGGCCGCAGGCTTCAAGAGTGTGGAAGTGCTGACCGTCAACGGCTTCGAGACGCAGGAGCTGTAATGATCTGAAAATATTGAAAAGGGCTGTTGTACAGCGGAATCAACCTCTCCGTCAGCGCTGACGCGCTGCCTGAGAGGTCGTACCTGTACAGCAGCTCCTTTTTGTGACTATGGAGGAACGCTTATGACCCAGTCCCCTGCGAAAAAATCATTCTTCAACCGGAACGTCGATTTGATGAACGGCCCCATCTTCAAGAGCTTGCTCATCTTTATGCTGCCCATTCTGGTGTCGTGCCTCTTCCAGCAGCTCTATAATACCGTGGATACCATGATCGTCGGCAATGTGCTGGGCGATACCGCCCTTGCCGCCATTGGCGCCTGCGGGGCCATCTACGAGCTTCTGGTTGGATTTGGTATCGGTATCGGCAACGGCCTCGCCATCGTCGCAGCGCGCGCCTACGGGGCTGGAGACGATGACCAGCTCAAACAGACCGTGGCGGGTTCCATCGTCATCGGCATCATCGCGTCGGCGGTCATCACGCTGGCGGGTGCGGTGGGCCTGCATCCGCTGCTGGAACTGCTGGACACCCCGGCGGAAATTTTAGAGGACGCCTACGGCTATATCATCATCATCGACTTCGGCGTCATCGTCATGTTTGCCTATAACCTCTGCGCCGGCCTGCTGCGGGCCATCGGCAACAGCTTCATGCCGCTGGTCTTCCTCATCCTCTCGTCGGTGCTCAACGTCATCCTCGACCTCTGGTTCATCGCTGCGCTGGGCATGGGCGTGGCCGGTGCCGGTGTGGCGACGGTCATCTCTCAGGGCGTGTCGGTGGCGCTCTGCATCCTGTATGTCTTCCGCAGCGCCCGGCTGCTCCTGCCTGAGAAAAAGCACTTCCATGTGGAGAGCCGCCTCTATTGGGAGCTGTTCAGCCAGAGCATCTCCATGGGCCTCATGAGCAGCATCGTCTCGGCGGGCTCCGTCGTTTTGCAGTACGGCATCAACGGCCTCGGTACGCTGGTCATCGCGGGCCACACCGCGGCCCGAAAGCTCTTCGCTTTTACGGATATGCCTCTGACGGCGATGGCCTCTGCCTGCTCGACCTACGTCTCCCAGAACTACGGCGCGAACCATCCCGACCGCGTCCGCCGCGGAATGCGGGACATCTATCTCTACGGTGTCGTGGTGGCTGTGGCGGCTATCCTGCTTATGAGTGTGGGTGCGGAGTGGATGGTAAAGCTGGTGTCCGGCTCTTCGGAACCGGTGGTGCTGGAAAACGGCGCGCGGTATCTGGTCTGGAACGCACCCTTCTACGCCGTGCTGGGAATGCTGCTCTCCACCCGCTACGCTCTGCAGAGCATGGGCGAGAAGGTGCTGCCCCTGCTGTCCAGCGTCATCGAGTTTCTGGGCAAGATCGTCTTCGTCCTGCTCTTCATCCCCCGCTTTGAGTATAACGCGGTCATCCTCTGCGAGCCGGTCATCTGGTGCTTCATGACCATAGAACTGCTTATAGCATACCGGCATAATTCCTTCGTGTTTCCGAAGATGAAAAAATAAAAGAACTCCCCGCCATGCAGCTGCACGGCGGGGAGAAAGAGGGAGGAAAATTTCAGATTCAGAGGGCCGAATAGCCGAAGCTGTTCACCAGCGCGTCGATGTGCTGGCCGGCCTTGCACATGGGGCAGTCGCGGCTGTCGAAGCTGGCGTAGTCGGGCAGGCTGGAGGGGTCGAAGATGGAGGTGACCGGGATGCCCAGACACTCGTGGGTGGTGGCGAAGATGGCCGACAGGCCCGCCACGGTGCCGCCGTAGTAGTTGACCGCCTCGATGGCCGCCTGCACGGTGTAGCCGGTGGTGATGGAGGCCGACAGGATGAGGACGTGCTTGCCCCTGACCATCGGGGCGAGGTTGTCGCGAAGGATGATCTGGCTGCCGCTGGTGTACTCGGGGGTGATGACGTAAATCGTCTGGTGGGCATTCATGTTGGCAAAGCCGTCTTTGGTCAGCTCGTTGGCCAGACAGGTGCCGATGACCTGTGTACCGTCCAGACAGAGCACGGTGTCCACGATGGTGCTGTGCTGATAGGCAGCTACCAGCTCCTTGGCGACAGCCTTCGCCTCCGAGAGGCGGGCTTTCTGGGTGGTGACGTCGATGTAGTAGTTGATGTGGCTGTGGCTGGTGGCGAAGTGGCCCTTTGCCACGCGCAGGAACAGACTGCTTTTGTTGGTGGGAAGCTTTACCATATTGATCATAACTGCACACTCCTGTTCTTGTGAAATCAGGCAGGACGCCCATCCCTCAAAAGGAAACAGCGCGGCGGCACATCTGTCCGGCCGCTGCGCTCCCCGGTTGGTATGCTCTTATTGTAGCAGGAAAAGCACCTTATGCACAAGACACAAAACCACTAAAAATCCTTGCTTGCGTTTTGGCAGAATGACGGAGAGGGGCAAACAAAAACGCCCAAGGCGTGAGCCTTGGGCGCAGAGTGCAGAAAATAGATTATTCAAGGGTGATTTTACCAGTGACGCTATCCTTCTTGGCAGTCATCTTCCAAGTGCAGAAAGCACGGGTGTAGCCGCTGTTGCCGCTGCTGGCCTGAATGCGGGGCCAGTACTTCAGCTCGACCTTGTCGCCATCCTGAATATCGACAGGGGTGATGGTGAGCTTGAAGTCCTTTGCACCCTCACTCTCTTTCAGATCAAATTCAGGGTCGGTAATCGTGATATACTGCTTGGCGTAGTTCTTCTCATTCTTACCGCGGGTCACAGTAAGCTCAAAGCACTCATTGGTCACATACAGAGGAACCTTTTTGGTGGTACACTTGATGTTGACGGTGCAGGTGAACGTAGTGCCAGTATAAGCAGGTGCCTTGGTGGGAGCGTCCGTGCTCTTATAGGTCTTGAAGGTACCCATCAGCTTCAGGGTGCTGCCGATTTTACCGGTCTTCTGATACTCATCCTCACCACAGCCGGTCAGCAGGCTGGAACCAGCCACAGCCACGGCAGCGGCGGCGCTGTACTTCAGGAAAGAGCGGCGGTTGAATTCTAAGGACATGATCGTTCCTCCTTTATGTAGAAACACAGAAATCATTGTACTGCCCCGAAGGGCGTCTTGCCTATACAATAGGCGAAAAATGAGCAGATGTCAATGCTTTTCACAAAAATTTTGTGGGGAAGCTCTGCCCTTTATGACGGAATTTCGTCTCAGAAAAATGCCTTAGACCTGCGTCAGGTCAGAAGAGTTCAGAGAGAAGGTGAGGCTCTTGTTTGCCACGAAGGTCGGGGTGAAGGTGACGCTCAGCTTCTGCCAGCCGGTGGGGACACAGCAGATCAGCTGGATGTAGCCTGCGCCCTGCGGGGGCAGATTGGTGGACTCAGAGAAGCTCTGAGCGGCGGCATCATAGAGCTGGATGTAAGCGCCGACCTCGGCCTCAGCGCCGTCGCAGACAGCGGTGAAATCGGTGGTGGAGGCGGCCAGAGCGTGGAAGTACTGACGGGCGACATCAAGCTTGGTAGCCTCATCGTCCAGCGGATAGGCGGCATCCAGTTCGGCGAGGTTCTGTGCGCCGATCTCAAACGTGGTAGCGCCGGAGCGGTTCACAGCGGTGACGAGCACAGCGACATACTCGTGGTCGGGCAGGTCGGGAGTGTTGGTCATGGTAAAGACACTGGTGAGCTGGACACCCAGATTGTTCCAGTTGCTGACCTTGTCGCCGACCTTGACTTCGATGGCGTTGCTGGTGCTGGAACCGCAGCCGCCCAACATGGCAGCAGCGCCCAGAGCTGCTGCGGAGGCACCGGTACACTTGAGGAAGGTGCGGCGGGAAATTTTATTGGACATGGATGTGTCCCTCCTTGAATTCGCTTTATTATGAAGTACGATGAAAATGTTCTATCTTGTTTATAACATCTTTTGCACGCAGATGCAAGCAAAAAACGGCAGAATTTACACTAGTTTCACAGAGACTTAAGTGCGGTCCTCTCCGGTCAGTTCCCGGGCGCGGGTCTCGCTGGTCTTGACCAGATTGAGCAGGCTGGGAGTATACAGCGGGTATTCCCGGGTCAGGCTCTCGGTGGTCATGGCGAGGCAGGACGGGTCGGCCACGCCCTCGCCGCCGGGCAGCGCTTCGCCGGCCAGCAGGGCCTCCACATTGGCCTGAGCCGAGTGCATCACAGCGTCGGAGTAGCCGGGCCAGCGCCGGGCGTCCACGCTGAACATGCTGGGGGCATTGTGGGACTCGGCGGAATAGAGCAGACGGAACATCTTGGCCACGGCGGTCATCAGGTAGGCGCTCACCTCGGTGGTCAGGGCCTTGCTGTGGCACTCGCCTATCTTGGCGTAGAGCACGTTCAGGCTGTTGGAGATGAGCTTTTTGTTCATCGTGGGCAGGACGCTGCCGTGGTAGATGTTGTCCTTCATCTTGTCGGGGTTGGGGATGTCCTCTGCCGAGAGCATCATGCCGTTGCGCTCTGCCGAGCGGCCCAGCAGATAGTCGCAGGAGACATTATAATAGTCTGCCACCCGTACCACAAAATCCAGGCCGCACTCCCGGATGCCTTTTTCGTAGTGGGAAAGCAGGGCCTGCGAAACGCCCAGATCCTCTGCCGCCTGTTTCTGGGTGATGCCGCGCTCCTTGCGCAGCAGTTTGATGATACGATTGAACTCCATGATGTTTGGCTCCTCAGATAAAAATAGGACTTCCTTGATTTTTGGTTTACAGCACGTTGATTATACACAATGGAAAACGACTTGTAAAGCGAAAAAGTGACGGTTTTTCCGCCGGAAATTCGGCGTTTTTGTCAAAGGGGTTGCTCTTTCTACCATATCTATGTTAAAATAAACCTTACCGGCATATATTTAGTGTCTGATGATGCCGGAAAAATCAGCAGAAAAGCAAGATTTGTGCGAATCAGCACAGGAATAGATAGCTCATAAGAGGTGTTTTTACATGAAAACCTTTAAGCTCCATCTCATCCGCCACGGCCTGACTTCCGGCAACTTACAGGGCCTTTACATCGGCAGCGGCACGGACATCCCCCTGTGTGACGAGGGCCGCGCCCAGCTGGCCGAGCTGAAAGAGCGGTTCGAGTATCCGCAGGTGGATACCGTCTTCTCTTCCCCGCTCATGCGCGCCGTGGAGACGGCCAACATCCTGTTCCCGAATGCGACCCACCAGTTCTCGGTGCATGACCTGCGGGAGGCCGGTTTCGGCGTCTTTGAGAACCATCCCGTCAAGGAGCTGGTGAAGAACGAGGACTTCAAGAAGTGGATCACTCCGGGCTCCGGCTTTGTGCCGGAGGGCGCAGAGCCCACGGAGCAGTTCCATGCCCGCTGCTCGGAGACGCTGCTCAAACTGTTCGAGTATATGATCCGGATGGACGTCACCGAGGCCGCCTGCGTGACCCACGGCGGCGTCATCATGAGTATGCTGAGTCAGCGCGCCCTCCCCTCCCGCCACCCCGAGCAGTGGATGGCTGACCCCGGCTGCGGCTACACCGTCCAGACCGACATTCAGCTCTGGATGCGCGACCGTCTGGTGGAGGCCATCGACATCGTCCCCTTTGGCTATGCCGACACCCTGCGGGGTCAGGCGGAAGCCGAGGAGAATGAAGCATTCGAATAAGAAAGAACGCTCTGCCGCCCTGCGATTTTGCCGCCGGGCGGCATTTTTGTACTCTTTTGGTACAAAATCAGCAAAGAAAACGCAAAACCTGCGGCAGAACGCTTTCAAACCCTTGACAGGGGGCAAAGAAACCGATACTCTATAAAGTGAATGATTTTTCTCGCTGCAAGGAGGAGTCCCCGATGTCTCAGTCTCTTTCCCGCCGGTCGTTCCTGAAATGCGCCGGTTCGGGTGCGGTCAGTCTGGCTGCTGCCCTGCTCACAGGCGTTTCGGCGGCTGCGGCACAGCCCCGCGTGATGGGCCAGCCTGCTCTGCTGGACGGCAAGGCGGCGGTGGAGCTGCTAGGCTATGCGCCTGCACCCGGGCTGGGCGGCGTGTTGGTCTACCTCTCGGTGGAGAACCTCTCGGCCCGCACCCTGCCGGTGGGCGCAAGCTACCTCCACAGCCGGGATGTCTCGACCCTGAAGGAGCTTTACAGTCTGGACAGCGGTGTGACCGCTCGCTGCGGAGGCGAGAGCATCCCCTGCGGCAGCTTTGCGGCACCGCTCTACGCGGAGAACGCCGCCGATGCCTCGGCCTTTACGCTCAACCTCGCCGCCGGGCGCGGCGCGATGCTCCATTGCTTCTGCGCTGTCCCGGAGGATTGGGAGACGCTGGAGCTGAGCTATCGCCCCGCCTTTGCCGCCGGACAGCCGGTGGAGTTCGTGGTGCGCCGGGACGCCGACGCCGTCCGCCTCGGACCGGTGCCGGCGACGCCTGCGGAAGTCGGAAGCGTTGTAGATTTATAAGTTCAGTAGGACGTAACACCAGCTGCGGAGCAGCAAATCGGAGAAGTGAGAAAAATGCGTTTAGCGAAGCGGCTAGCATTTTTCCACTTCGACTTCTCCTTCGGGGTCTGAAAGGGGCGAGCAGCCCCTTTCTCGTGCCTCCCGCGCTTCGAAAGTAGCGGGTGCTTTTCTGGTTCTCTTTTGGCACGCAAAAGAGAACGTAACTTGACGGAAAATCAATTTGCCCCTCGCGGCAAGCGAGAAGATGCAAAAAAGACTTCTGCACGGTGAAATGCAGAAGTCTTTTTGTTTATCCAAGAATCTCTTCTCCGCTGGAATTTGTGACCGTCAGCTCCTGTCCGGTCAGACTGGTGACAAGAGCGGTATAGCTCGTCCCAGCTTCGATGTTCATGGTGCGGCCATCGGCGTCGTAAAGCAGCAGCGTGTTGTCCCGGCCCTGCGTCCAGGTGATGGTCCACAGATGCCCGCCGTTGAGCCAGACGCCGCCGCCCATGCTCAAATCGTAGTCGTAGGTCCTGCCGTCGTCCCGCAGCTCGGAGGCGCTGAACAGCACCAGCAGATTATCGAACCCGGCCTGCTGGCCGTTGTTGGCGTCCAGCTGGGGCGTGCCGTCGGCGTGGAGCATCCGGTAAAGCCCGCTGTCGGCGTCGTAGGAAAAGCCGGTGGCGTTGTCGTCGTCAAAGCAGACCCGGACATTCACCGCGTCCGGCGCGGTGGCGTCCGGCAGTTTGCCGTCTGCTTCCTGCGGAAGAAGTGCAGGGAGGGACAGCACTGCGTCGGCCCCGGAGGAAGCACTGTCCGACGCAGCAGATACGACGTTCGTCACCCGGGATTCCGTCAGAACAGAGGAGATACTCAGCTCGTCCAAGACATTAGAGATGGCCTCGCCGCTGGTGTACCACAGCGGTGCGTTGCTCCACTCACTGCCGCAGTCGAAGGCGGTGCGCCCGGCTTCCAGAGCATCCACGGCCCGGATGGAATAGTAATCGAGGAAGTTCTGGTCGAACTGTCCCCCGCCCCGCTGTACCGGAATGGGCTGCTGACCCACCAGAAGCCGCCAGTAGATGTCCTGACCGGCGGCCACCGGTCCGACCTTCGGGGTCGCGGCCAGCGCCGGATAGACGAGGCAGAGCTCAGTGGACGTACCTACCTCGGTGAGGGCTTCCAGCACCACCGACGCCGAGGAAAGGCCCCACTGAGTGGTGGAGGCAGTGCTGTTCTCAATGGCCACGGCCACCGGACGCTGGCCCTGCCACTCGAGGGCAAGGCCGGTGAGCGGGTCGGTGGGAGCGGGCGTTTCCGGCTCACTGTCGCTGGGCAGAAAGGCGCAGCCTGCCAGCAGCGCGGCGGCCAAAATGAGGCAGAGCGCAGTTCGAATGCGTTTCATTGTCATGTCCCTCATGGGCTTACTGGTAGCTGAAATTGCTCAGCTCGTCGTTGTCCACCAGTGCAAAGTAGGTCTTGCCCCGGTTGAGGGTCATCTCTTCGCCGGACTTGGTGTAAAGCTTGAGGGGGTTGGTGGGATAGGTCTTTTCCCAGCGGCCCACCTGCACGCCGCCGCGGGTGAAGAGGTAGGCGTCGCCGCCCTTGATGTACTGCACCTCCTGCACGTCATGGGAGTCGCCTGCGTAGGCGTCCATGTCGGCGAAGCAGACCACGACGTTCTCGAAGGTGAGCTGCTCACCGGTCAGCTCATCGACGGTGTTCTCGGTGGCCTTCTTGGAGGAGTTGTACATCTGCATCGCGTAGGTGTGGCTGAGTGCGGAGTAGCTGAACGAGGTGCGGTAGCTCTCCGAATGTACGATGGTGATTTTTTTGGCCGAGGGTTCACCCTTGAGTTTGTTGACCTCGTCGGTGCGGTAGTCGGCGAAGTGGAAGAAAGTCCCCTCGCTGGGAGCGTAAAGGCTGATGCCGGCATCAGAAGCGGCTTTGCAGATCTCCTTGCCGGAGGTGAACTCGGTGTGCTCGTAGGCCACATCGCGGCCGCGGTTATTGCGGTGGGAGACGATGGGGTGGATCGGGGTCTTGAAATAATTCTTGCCGCCGATGTTCAGCCCGGAGTAGCCGTACACGCTGACGAACTGGGTGCAGAAGATGCTCTCGCCGTCGTGGTAGTAGAGGATGTCCCAGGGCATGAGCAGCTGCAGGAACTGGTCGCGGCCTGAGCGGATGGGGCCGACCTCGGGGATGCTGTCGGCGTCGCTGAACACGGCGCACAGGCGGGTGATGCCGCCCTCGACCTTGGCCTCGATGAGCAGGTCGGCGCTGCCGATGCCCCGCTGGGGGCGGGCATTCTGGCGCTGGGAGTTGGCGATGTTGTTCACCATCACAGCCACCGGGCGGCTGTTGGTGCTGCGCTCGTCGCCGGTGAGGATGTCGGCGTCGTACTCGGGCATGACGCCGACGGCCGGGTCAAGCTGTTCGCCCTCGGGCGGCGGGGTGACGGCCATGTCGCTGGCAGCTTCCGACGAAGCAGCGGTCTCCCCTTTTTTTGCCAGACCCTTAAGCAGGCCGGGCAGCTTGCCGCCCAGCGCGGCGCTTCCAGCCGCAGAGCAGCCGGTCAGGGCCAGCGCTGCCGCTGCCAGCCCGGAAATATGAAGGACAGACCGACGAGAGATTTTCATGATAAAACAGCCTCCTATCAAAAAGCCCCGCCGCATACGAGCCGGGACCGTGCGTTCTGCTTTGATTGTACTGGTTCGCGCCCCATTTGTAAAGAGGAAGTTGCCGCCAGAATATTCGCGTCCCAGAGAGGTGACAGTAAAACTGGCTTTTATAAAAGGAACGGGTGCTTTCCCGGCGGGGGTCTGTGTGCTGCGGAAAGGCACTTTTTTGCGCTTTCCTCTTGCTTTTTTGGCGCGGGTGTGGTAATATTATTCGGCAGTATCTGTAAATCTGAAAATATGCGCTCGTAGCTCAGCCGGTAGAGCATCTGACTTTTAATCAGAGGGCCAGGGATTCGAGTTCCCTCGAGCGCACCAAAATCCCACGAAGAATCGTAAGATTCTTCGTGGGATTTTCCATTTTCTGGGGCTCTGCACACTTTTGCACACTTTTTGCACACCGGCGGGAAAGCCGTGTTTTTCCTTGCATTGTCTGCATTCTGTGCATTGTGAGCGTTTTTTCCATACTTTTTTCAGGCGAACAGCAGGCGGGTAAACTCACGCCGCTGCTCGGGGTTCATCTGTCGGACAACTTTCAGCATCCCTTCCGGGGTGATCTGGATGCTGTCCGGCAGATTTTCTTTTACCGGCACAGAGCCGGATTTGGGGGAACCGATGTCCTGTGAATAGAAGTCTGCTTCCAGCTTCTCAGCCAGCTCCAACCGGGGCTTGTCCTGCGTGTGGGCGTAGGTGTCCATCAGGATGCCGGTGGTGGCGTGACCGGTGTTGCCCTGCACGGCTTTAATGTTGCCGCCGGATTCAATCAACTGGTAAGTGGCACTGGAGTGGCGCAGACCATGGAACACGATCTTCTCAAACTCCGGGTGCTCCGCACGCCATGCGCGGTACCATTTAGAAAGGGCTTCCGGGGCAACAGGCATACCGTTGGGCAGGCGGAAGAGCTGGCCACAGTTGCGATATCTGCCATCCATGGCAAGCTCTTCCTGCCGGAGCTTTTCCAGCCAAGCCAGCAGTTCATCTTTCAAGGGTCTCGTCAGATAAAGGGTGCGGCTGGATTTCTTGGTTTTCGGCTTCTTCAGCACCAGTGCGGAGCTGCTGCCCTCACGCTGGTCGGGGAAGATGTGGTAGATCTGGTTCGGATCGGTCTTTTCCAGTGCAGCCTTTTCGGTGCGCTGTAAGCTCCTGCCGACCGTGATGGTCCCACGTCCATCCGCTGCATCGAAGTCGATGTCTCCCGGCTGCAAGCCGAGGATCTCTCCGACACGCAGCGAGAGGATCATGCTCAGATGAACAGCAAGGTGGAGCGTAGGGTCGGTCATGGTCTGCAACGCAGCAAGCATGGTCTTTTCGTCCCAGATGGCACGTTCTTCCGAGGTCGATTTCGGGGCTTCTCTCGGAATCGGTGACTTGAGGAGCAGACCCCACTCAACGGCATAGGAAAAAGCAGTCTTGAGCATGGCGTGGACTTCCCGGATGGAAGCACCCGTCAGAAACTGCCGCTTCTGCTTGTCGGTGAGCGTTTGCTTGACACCCTGCTTATACAGTCCGCGCGGTGTCCGGCTCAGCGTAGCGTAAAACTGTTCGAGGTCATACGTCTGAACCTTCTGAATCTGTTTCTTGCCGAGATAGGGTATGACAAGATTCTGGATCATGGCTACCGTGTGGGTGTAGGTCTTGGGTGCCCACTTGTGCTTGCTGGACTGAATGGGAAGCCACTTGTACAGCATTTCCGCTACCGTCATTGCATCGGGTATGAGGAACGTACCGTCCAAGAGTTCTTTCTCTACCGAGATCTTGCGGTCTTGCGCTTCCTTCTTGGTTTTGAAGCTCTCCCAGCCTTCACAGATCCGGCCAGCATGGTCTTTGTATTTGAAACGAACGGAGTAGGAATCTCCGCGCCTGAGAATAGATGCCATAGATGTTCCCTCCCTCAGACCGCTGCAAACCAATCGTCAAAGCTCTGCTTGCTCACCCGGATGCTGGTACCGAGGCGGATCACCTTGAAATCTTTCGTGGTGTTGCACAGATTGTACGCAGCACGGTTGGAGATCGCCAACAGTTGGGCGATCTCCTCCACCCGGTAAACGAGCGGGGCATGTCGGACGGTTTTGCTGGTCTGGTCAGAAGGTTCTACGGCAGGGGTTTCGGACAATTTCATTGTAGGGGATTCGGGCGCGATTTTCAAGTCCTCACAGGTCAGTTTGGTGGAATTTTTGCGGACATTCGTCATAGGCATGTCTCCTTTGCACTTCTCCAGACCCGGCGCAGTTCCGGTTGAGCTGCACCCTGTGGGCCGGTAAATATGTAAGGGCCTGCCGCTCCTGACCCGAAGCAGCAGCCCAAAAAAGTGCGAGAACTTGAATTTACGCGCCCCACGCGCCCCAAACCGCACAAAAGTACCTTCCTGTGTTGATTTTATAGGGCGCATGGCTGAATTGTATGCGCCCTTTTGGGGCGCATCTTGCCTTCTCTCCCGCCCCGAAGGGCGTGTTGCCGCCCCACATCCGCCCGAAAAGGGCAGATACGCGCCCGGAGAAAACAGCGATAACAAGTCAAAACTACTGATTTGGGGCGCGTAGGGCGGGAGAATTTCACTTTTCGTGTGTTTTATGCCGCAGCAAAAGCGGGGTGGACGCATACGCCCCGGAAGCCGCGGTACTTTCCCTCGATGTGCTTGGAAAAGGTCAGACCATACTTCCCTGCATTTTTCAGCAGGAACTGGCTGAACTTCTTTTGCGGAACAGGCGATTCCAGATTATCCTCGCACCACTTGGTGTAGGCGCGGTAGAGATAGGTGGAGCGTTCCTCGGTGTCGGGCTTGAAGCGGACATACGCACTGGCCTGCATGAACTGGGTCAGGTTGTCGCTGTCCGCCATAGCTGCTTCAAGGTTCTGGATGGAGCGCTCGCTGATGGTGAACTGATAGCGGTTCGCCATCAGACGGTGCAGCCCCTCCAGCATCCACAGCAGGATGCCGGGACGCTCCTCGGACAACTCTTCGATGAGGAAGGGATTATCCACCCGGGCAGGGTCACGGTCTTTCACCGTGATGAGGATCTGTCTGCGCCAGAAGCCGTCGCTGTCATCGTGAGCGGCCACAAGGTTGCCATTGCCGAAGCAGATGAAACGAACGTACAGCAGGCCTTGGACAGCCTGCTTGTTTTTCCGCTCGATGCACAAACGGTCCTCGGCGGTGACGATGGACTTGATGTTCCGTGTTTCGGGCAAAGCCACCATGTTCAGGTCGTCATCGACCATGACCAACTTGTACTCCAGATTTGCACTGGCAAAGCGGTTCGTTTCGATGCGGAGGATGGATTCGGAGTGAGAGGCTTCCCCGAACAGCTTCTTCAGCAGCAAGCCGATGCGGGATTTTCCCTCGCCGCCCTTGCCGGTCATGACCAGCATCTTCTGCGCCTTGGTAGACGGGATCAGGAGATAGCCGAGATATTCCTGCAAGGTCAGAATGTCCTCCGGGATGAGCAGACCGTCCAGAAATTCCAGCCACTTGGTCGGTGCGGGGGCATCGGGCTGGTATTCCACGGGGAGCCGGTTCAGGCAGAGTTCCTTTTCCGGCACAAATCCCCGCTCGTCCAGAAAGTAGGTTCCGTTCTGGAGATGGATGCGGTCAAGCTGGGGTTTCCATTCAGGGGTATAGGTTTCGATACGGAGTGCGTCCAGAACCTGCTTTTCCTTCTTGGCAAGGTTGTCGAGCACAAAGTCACGGAGGTCGCTGTGGACTTCGTAGAGCAGTGCGTCCTCGTCTACCTCGCCGTTCTGGTCGAACAGCTTCTGTTTCAGGCACATCATGGGGTGTTTCTCTAAAAGGTACTGGCAGTAAGCGGTTTCACGCACTTTGCCCTTACTGTCTACCCAAGGGCATTCGCATTCTTCCTCTTCTTCCAGTTCGTCCTCATCACGCCAATCTTCGTTCCTCTTTTTCCAGTCGCTCATGCAATCCCTCCCAATACTTCCGTAGCTCGTTTTCGGTCTGCGGGTCCGGGAGCACCGAACAGTCCAGATAATATTCAACGATGTCAAGGTTCTTTATCGCTTCAAGAAAGCAGGGGTGAAGTTCTTCTGTGGGTGACTGCGGTGAGTATCGGACCCGCCAACGCTGCAGACAGCGGTAATAGTCCAGCAGCTGCTGCCGGACGGTGGGCGGTCTGCGGGGAGCAAGCCGCACCTTGCCGTCGGCAAGTGCCATGCCGAAGTCATCCTTCAACTTTTCCACAGCCTTGTAGGGAGAAAGTTGAAAAAGTCTGCCGACAAAATCGATCACATCGCCATCTGCCTGACAGGCGAAACAGTGGAAACGGCTGTCCACCTTCATGCTGGGGTGTTTATCCCCGTGGAAGGGGCAGCACATCATACCGTTCCGGTTTACGGCGAAGCCGTATAGCTCCGCTGCCTGCCGGGTCGAGATAGCGTTTTTTACGTCCGAAAAGACAGAGGTGCTACCCTCCGTCCCAATGGGTGGGGTACAGGCGAAAGGACGAAGCCCGGTGAGGGGCGTGGGTGAGGTTGGGTTTATTCACACATCGATCCGTCAGAGTGTTGTTCATTTGACCTCCTGCTGCGGTACGGCGTGGCCGCGCTCCTCCTTGCGGAAGAAGGCTTCCACGTTCTGTTGTGCGGTGCGGAGTTCACGCAGTTCGATCTGCGCTTTCTTGTAGCGGGTGTAGAACCTGTTTTTCTCCGAGGAAAGGGTCTGGTATTCGGCATCCAGCTTTTTGAGGTCCGGCAGCGTCCTGAGCCCGTTGGCCTTGAAATAGGCGCAAGCGGCCTCGTACACAGCAAGCTCTGCACGGTGCTGCTCTTTGAACTTGGCGGGATTCCGCACAGTCTGGAGCTTCTGTGCAAGAGGCTTGTACTGCCGATAGACCACAAGATGCCCGCGCAGCTCCTTGAGGGAGACCACGCGGGCATCCAAGTCTTTGACCACCGCCAGTGCATCGTCGTGCTGGGTTTGCAGTTCGGCAATGCGCTGGTGCAGGGCATCTTCGCTGAGCAGCTTTTTCTCCTGCAGGAGACACAAGGTCTGCGACCAGCGTTTGAGGTTGAACTTTTTCGCCCAACGCTCATAGCCGATGCCCTTGCCTGCAGCAACGTTCGCCTGAATGTCAACCAGTTTCCTGATCTTATCCGGCTTCTTCTCGCTGCTGGGCTGGATGATGGCGGCAAGCTTGATGTTCTGGGAGAGGGCGGTCAGCACCTGCTCTTTTTCCAGTTTCTTGCTCAGTTTCTTGGCAGTGATGAACTTTGTCCGACCGGGCGGGCAGTAGCTCAACCGGCCTCGGCTCTCATTCACGGCGATGCCGTATTCCTGCATGAGCAATGCAGAAAATTCCTCGAAGGTGGTGGTCTTGTTCAGCACGGAGTAGATCTGCTTTCGCAGTTTGTCCAGCTCGGTCTGGTAGACGGTCTGGGTGGGCTGCTGCCCTTCGGCGGCAAGTTTGGCGTTGGCATGGTCGAGACGGCGTTGTCCGCGCCGCTGCGCCCAATACTCGCGCTCCGAAACATGGTCGCCTTGGGCTTCCAGCAGATTGATCTGGTTCAGATCGGCTTGCTCGCACATCTCCATGACTGCGACACGGAGGTGCCGGAGCATGGCAGAAGTGCAGCGGTGCTTCTTGCCCGCTTCCCAGTCGCATGGCTTGTCCATGAAGGGCTGCCGTTCCACGGTGCGGACACGCAAGCTGCCGATGACGATGTGGACGTGGATGTTTCCCGCACTGTTGTGACCGTCCGGGTGGGTGCAGACGATGGCGGGATGACCGGGGAAGTTGTCCTTGCAGAACTGCAAGCCAAGGGCTTGCGCCCATTCCATGGTCAGGCCGTTCTCCACTGCGTCCTTCGGGTCGAAGCTCACAATGTAGTGATGGGTCTTCACGTCCTCCCGCCCGCCGTTCTTGCCGTACTTGCGGTTGGCAATCAGGCAGGCCATAGCAAACGAAGATTCGCCGCACTCAAGGGTGTCGAGCAGGTACGAATCCCGCAGCTTGGGTCTGCCTTTCTCGTCCAGAATGGGCAGACCGGTGTACTCGTTGTGCTGAAAGGTGAGATAGCTTTCGGCGGCGGCATAGTTAGAGTTTTTCGAGGTCAAATGCTTGATGGTTGCCATACAGTTCACCAACCGTTTCTTCGGCTTTCAGCCGAAAGTTCGTGAGCGCGGACAGTTCCTCCAGTATTTGCGCCCGGAGCTGCTCGGTGTCTTTGCCGCCGGAGTTAAAGTGCCGTGCAAGCTGGTTGAGGTTGCTTCCCACCTTGCTGCACTGGGCAGACAAGGCGGCAAGCGCCGCCAGTGCATCCTCGCCGCCCTGCGCCACCACAACGGTGTGCTTGACGTTCACGCCGTACAGGACGCGGCGGACGAGTTCGGATTGGGTGAGGTGGAGTTTTTTGCAGGCGTATGCGATCCGCAGTTTTTCTTCTGCGGTCACTCGGACTTTGATGATGTGTGTCTTTCGTTTTCGCGGCGTATCATTGCGGTTCTTCTTTGCGTGTACGTTCGGACTTTTCATTTCAGCCATATTCGACCTCCTGTGAAAATGATAAATGCCCGCTCCGGGATGGAGAGGGCTATGTAATGCGACACGCCGCTTTTGCGCTGAAACCAGCGCAATGCTGGAGCAGGGTTTGGGGAAGGCACTCCCCAACAAGTGGCAGACCATGTGACAGAACATTTTCAAGCATTGAAAATTTGTGGCCACAGGTCGATACTTGCTTTCGCCCTTTCCGTGCAACACTGAAAATTTCAGAAGTCGAACCGCAATGCACGTTGAAAATTTTGCAGAGCAAAACGTGTGAAAAGGCAAAGCCCCTGCTCATGGTCACCGTTCACACCGAACGCAGTTCCTGCCCCTGTTTTGCAGCGGCGTTGTCCGGCTCGCCCACAGAAAGCGTGAGGTCATGGCGCAGTATCTCGTTCAGACGGCTTATGAAAAATTCAAGGTGCAGCTTCCCAAAAGAAAAATACCGCCCTGCAAGACAGGCGAAAAATTTTGTCGGGTGAAACGGCGGCAAAACAAATCGGGTGTGTTGCGGGGCGGTAAAAATCTTCATGGGGAATAAACCCTCACCGTTCTGTACTTTTCTACAAATTTGGTGGGATTTGCGATAGAGGGTATCATGGATTGCAGGGCGCGTCAAGATGGTTTTGCAAAATTTATTGTGGTAAAGCGGTGATAGTAGGACTTATTATTTGAAGCAACATAAAATTCAGCAGTTCTGCGATTGATACCATTCATTGAAATAGCGGTTGCTTTCCTCTTCATTGTGAACCCATTTTTTTGATGATTTGAAGGCATTGAATGGAGGACTGTACCCTCTCAGCGGCGTGATTTCCTGCACGTCTTTGACATTCCGATGCTGGATAATTTCAAACTCACTGCGCTCTGGAAGATATGCAATCACCTTGTCGGCGTGAATTGTTCCTTGATATACATGGCAGGGGCAGCGGTAAAAAAGTTCACTGCGGTGTGCAAACCATTCAGCAACATCGTAAGAGAGCGACCATGAAATAGAAAGCGGTGCGCGCTCAATGCTGCCGATGCCGCCGCGATATACGGTAAACATCTCAATGTCTCTTACGCTCTCCGGCAGAGCATCGCGCCAGTTGTCAGGACGAATGATTTTGGCTCGGCGGACATACTTCCGAATGATGGGAGAATGATCGCCGTGACTGTAATAATGTTGTAAGGCGTACCGACATTTGATTTCAAGAGGCATCAGATGTTCGCATTTGTACAGCAGGTCTTCCATCATCTTGGCATCGTAGAAGGAATATTTTTCAAAGGTTTGCCAATCTTGGTCATGGGCAGCTTGAACAGCCTCTTGGAATCTGGCGTTGAGAAACAAATTGTCTCGATAGATCACGCTTCGGGTCGCCTCCTTGTCATGGTTTGTTGAAAGGTTCGCAGTTCCTGTCCTATAAAAGAAAAGAACCGCCCTGCAAGACAAGCGAAAAATTTTGTCGGGTGAATCGGCGGCAAAATGAATCGGGTGTGTTGCGGGGCGGTAAAAATCTTCATGGGGAATAAATCCTCGCCGCTCTGTACTTTTCTACAAAATTGGTGGGATTTGCGATAAAGAGTATCATGGATTGCGGAGTGCGTCAAGATGGTTTTGCAAGTTTTATTGCAGTGAAGCGGTAGAAGTGTGACTTCTTGTTGCATGGCGGTCATGCAGAATCAGCCTTTGCTATGGCTCATCCGATGTGCAAAGCTAAGTAAAAGAGTCAGGTCTTCTTCGTCTAAAGTACGCATTTCAGATAAGATTGAACTAATGAGTTCGGGATGCAGGCTCTCGGTATCAAAAAATTGCATCGGCGTAATATTGAAATAGTCACAGATATTGAAGAATTGTGACATGGAAGGCAATGCTTTTCCAGAACTGATACCTTGGATATAATTTTTGTTTTGGCCTAAGTCAAGGCTCATCTGGTATTCTGAAACATTTCGTTTCATGCGGAGTTCCGTAATGTGTTGACGAATGTACAGGGCATAATCCACTTTGTTCACCTCATGAAAAATCATACATGGAAACAAAGAAGAAGGTTCCATATACAAAACCTTATTTTGCCCGGAACCTAGATTGATAATACAGATACAATGTGGTAAAATGAAAAAGAACTAGTTGAAACGACAGAACAGTTCTGGAAAGCTAAGATGCCAGCGGAGGTGAATGGAATTGTCAATCGCGCAGATCATTAAATACGAAGGTGATAACAGCACCTTCGTATGGAAGCACCCCAGTGAAGATTTCAATACGTCTACACAGTTGATCGTTCATGAATCGCAGGAAGCCATTTTCTTTATGAACGGTCAGGCACTGGACTTGTTTGGTGCTGGTCGGTATACCCTTGAAACCGAAAACATCCCTCTTATCCGTAAAGTCGCCAATCTTCCAACAGGAGGACAGACACCTTTCCATTGTGAAGTCTATTTTATAAATAAGACGGAGCAAATGGCAATTCGGTGGGGTACAGATAGCAAAGTCCAGTACCTCGAACCTACATACAAATTTCCTATCTCGATTGGTGCCAGCGGTGAAATGTCGCTTAGTGTGTCCGATTCCAGAAAATTGCTCATTAAACTGGTTGGCACGGAAGCCTTTTTAGGACAGGCAAAGCTGATTCAGTTCTTCCGGGCATTCCTTATGACGAGGGTAAAAACATACATTGCCCAAACAATGGCAGCAAATGCAATCAATATCTTTGAAGCGGATGCTCATCTTACGGAGTTTTCGGAAGAGCTGCACAAGCGGCTTATTCCGGATTTTGCTGACTATGGTATCAATCTGAACAAGTTCCTTGTTACCACGATCGTAAAGCCAGACGGAGAACCACAATACGAAAAATTCAAAAATCTGCATTTCCGCCAGTATGCGGATATCATGGACGCAAAGCTGCGTCAACAGGTCGGGGTGATTGATCAGCAGACGGCTTCCCAGCGAATGGTGATAGAAGCGCAGGGTATTGCGCAAAAGCGGAAGATTGAAGGATACACCTATCAGCAAGAGCGTGGATTTGATGTGGCTGAGAAGGTCGCATCAAATGAAGCAGTGGGTCAGTTCACGAATATGGGTGTCGGGCTTGGTACGATGGCTGGTGTAGGCGGCGTGGTAGGAGGAATCGTTGGAGATTCGATTCAAAATGCCTTTGGAGCGACACCTTCTCAGGCCGGAAGTCCGCCGCCAAGTGAAGGTAATCGCTTTTGTGACCAATGTGGAGCGGAATTAACACCGGGCGCACGATTCTGCGATAACTGCGGAGCACCTCAAACATCGCCAGATACTTGTCCTCAATGTGGGTTCAAGTTTATAAAGCCCGGAAAGTTCTGCCCGAAATGTGGAGCAAAGAGAGAGGGTTGAAAATGAAAAAGAACAGTGTAAAAGGATATGCGCTCATAGGAATCATTTTCATCCTTATAACCGTTGTTTCGCTGGCGATTCCTACTTCTAAAAGCGCAGCCTTTTGGATTGCATATATTTTTACGGTAGTTGCGCTTGCGGCACAGATTGTCTTATGGAAAAGGGCTTTTGGTCATAAAGAACTGAAAAGCAAGTTCCTAGGTTTTCCCATTGTCCATATTGGCATTGTGTACCTTGTTGTTCAGATTGCTGTTCTTTTCATATTTGTGTTTGCGGAGAAACTTCCAACATGGTCTGCTCTTGTGATTTGCACTGTTATCGCCGCCATGGCTGCAATTTTTATGATTGCAGCTGATGTGGGGCGAACAGAGATTGAAAAAGTTGAGCAGAAAGTTCAAGGAAAAGTTTTCTATATCAAAAATCTTCAAGTTGATATTGAAATTCTTGCAAGTGCAGAGAAAGATACAAAAACCAAAGAGCAACTAGAGCAGCTTGCTGAAAAGATACGTTTCTCTGATCCTATGAGCAATGAACAGTTGGCTGTTTTGGAAGATAAAATATCGCTTGCAGTTGAAAATCTGAAATCTTCGGATGATAAAATGAAAATCATAGAAGATCTTAATTTGCTGCTTGATGAACGAAACAGGAAATGCAAAATTCTGAAATAATTGGAGGATATGTAAATGAAGCGGTTGACTTGTGAAATGTGCGGAAGCACGGATTTAATCAAGCAGGATGGTGTTTTTGTCTGCCAGACCTGCGGTTGCAAATACTCCATTGAAGAAGCCAAAAAGATGATGGTGGAAGGTACCGTAGAAGTTACCGGTACAGTCAAGGTTGATAACTCGGCGGCAATCGAAAATTATCTGGACATGGCTCGAAATGCAATCGACGCAGGCAATAACAAGGAAGCTGATGAATATTGCAATAAAATCATTGAGATGGATACGGCCAACTGGGAGGCTTGGCTTATTAAAGGAAGGGCTGTCGGATGGCAATCCACGCTTGGTAACAATCGCGTTGGAGAAACAATCAACGCATTTTCTAAGGCACTTGAGAATTGTCCAGAAGATATGAAAGACACATTGGGTGAACAATGCAAATTGCGTTTGGGCGAGCTACAAGCGGCGATGCTCATGACCCGAATCAAATGTTTTAAGCCTCATCCGAGTGTACACGATGTGGAAGGTTTGAAGAGTGATGTATCCTCAATTATTACAACAACTTTGAACTTCTTAGCTAAAGCGAATATCAAAGTGGATGCTATCGGGAATGTAAACTATGCACGAATCGTCAACAATGGAATCTGCGATGCATGGAATGATGTATATAGTAACTACAAAGGCGATGAAGGCTATCCCACCGATTACGAGTTCAAAAATTTTCTTGAAGAGGGCAATTGCTTGATAGATGCACTCAAACTTGCGCTTGTATTATGTGGTAGCGAAAATGGCAATAAGGTAGTAGATGATCTGAAAGTACAGATTTATAATAATCTTATTCATATTCAGACTGAGCTCATGAATGGTCAATCTTACGAAGTGAGCTTTGACGGTGGCTATAAACACTATAATCGAAATCTGTATCTTGCAGATGGTGCTAAGAAGCTTCGTCAAAATGAAATTGACGAATGGAATCGTGGCATTTCCGAAGTAAGAACGGCCGAAAAAGAAATTGCTCAAAAAGTCGAAGAAGCCAGACGGAAGGCCGAGCAGAAAAAAATTGCCGAGTATTGGGTAGCTCACCCTGAAGTGAAATCACAAATTGAAGAACTGGAAGCTCAAAGAGATGAGCTTACAAGAAGACATTGTGAAGTCCAAAGTGAACTTAACAGCAAGAAGGAAAGTCTCAATAACCTTCCCTCTTTTGCACTGCGCGAGCAAAAACACAGTGAAGCAGAGCAGCTGAAAGAGCGTATTCAAAAACTCGGCTTCTTCCAAGGAAAAGAGAAAAAACGGCTTCAGAAACAGCTAAAAGAACTGTCCGGGGAAATGGAGCAGTTGACAAAGGTAGTTGCTTCAGAGAAATTTGAAGCGGAAAAGGAACTCAAACCACTGAATATGCAACTTGACCAGTTGAATGGTGAAATTTCTGAACTGACAAATAAAATTATAAAACTTAAAGCGGGAGCTGCGATTTTTGCAACGTCTGAAAGTGAAGAAACGGAGCAATCAGATTTGCTTGAGCAATCCTCGATGCCTGTCGTACAGCCAACACCCCAATGCGAAGAAAAATTCGATGTAATCCTTGTGCGGGCGGGTACTACCAAAATGCAAGTCATCAAGCTGGTGAAGGATATTACTAATCTGGATTTGAAAGAGGTAAAGGCCATTGTTGATGGCACTCCAAAGGCTATCAAGGAGAAGGTTTCCAAGGGTGAAGCCGAGGAAATCAAACGAAAAATTGAAGCAGTTGGCGCTACAGTCGAAATTAGATGAACCGATACCATAAGGAACCATCTAGTATAACTTGCATATAATACGATTGAGTGTTTTTTGAATTTAAGTGCTTGAACTTACGTCCTTTTGTGGTATAATAAAGCTAGAGGATAGCGGCATTGACCAGCTATCGGTGGCGATGAAACAGTAGACTGGTTCGGTATCAGCCGATTGTGGAGCCAGACCGTGGGTTAAGCGATAACCACAAGCCGAATAGATTCGATGAATCGAAAGAAAACGCTTAATAGGAGCCTTGCCTTTCGGCAGGGCTTCTATTTTTTTGAGGGAAGGTGAAAACGTGCAGGACGAACAGCAAGATATTTTGTATCGGGCAGCAGAAGTCTGGAAAGAACTGACTGAGTACCACTATGTTTTCACCTACGGCTATAAGGGTGAACTGCACGAGATCAAGCTGACATTTTCACCAGAGGACTTCCCTCACCTTGCTGGATTCCACTACCTGAAAGATATTGCCCTTCCCCGGTATAGCCCGCGCAAAACAGTGGATATGATTCTATCCGGCAAGATCACCTACGACAAGGTAAAGAAGGGTACACTCTATCAGGAGTATGTGAAACCGCGTCTGCTGGCACTGGTGCGGTTGAAAGAAACACTGGAACAGGAGTTCGATTTGTTTTCCTATATGCCCCAGTTCTATCCGTTCGTGACCAAAATCAAAGCGGATTACTTGATTTCCAGCCAGATTGAACCAACTGCCTTTGTATTCATTATCCGTGAATCCCTTTCCGGCAATGCGATATGTGACTTTCTGTGTTGTTCTGCTTTTGAAGAGAGCGGTCGCGACTACCGCGCAAACCAACGTCCCCGAACCCTCCTGAAGAAGGAGCGTGTACATATCGAAACACAGGACACGGTGGTTCTGTATGACCGCTTGTCGAAGGCAGGGGAATAAGTTTGACTAAATAAAAATGCCTAACCATGGCAGGTGCTTTGCAATGGTTAGGCGTTTTAAAGATACAATATGGTGGTATAAAGATGATTTTGTTAAAGAGAATCAATAGCTGAAAGCAGTGTTTTGGCGTACTGCTTTGCGGTGTCTTCCAAAATACTTTGCCTGATCCCAAAAATCCAGAATATAAGCAAGATAATGTTGAAAGAGAATGCGAGATAATTCCTCATTGGTATTAAGGAAAGATTTTTAAAGTAAAGTAATGAATATATGGCGACAAAAAGACCCAATACTATGCATGAAACAATTCCAAGTGGTTTGCATGAAACAAGAGTCTTATAGAACCCGTAGTTGATATTTTCTTCTATGACTAGAGGGGAATTCCTGGTTTTTTCCCTTAAATACCGAACCGCACTTTCGCAGCATTGACGAAAACCTTCACTATCATTAGGGGATTGAAAAGCTGCAAATGCCACATTTGTTTTAACGAGGATGTTATAGTAGCGCTTTTTTGTGACAGGGTTAAGTGTATTGTCATGAGGTAGGAGAAACTCTACAGCATAGTTTTTGAAAGCAACTCTCTTCTGACAAATATATCTTTGAAAAATTGGAAGGCAGTTGGTAAACGCCAAAAGAATTGCAACCAAAACAGAGGATGAGATAAATGAGAACAATTCATCAAAGCATAGAAATACGGTAAGCACAAGGGGAGCAAAAATTATAATGCTACTGCTTAGACGTACACGAATATTATAAGAGTCAAATAAATCTAATTTCATATACTCTCCTTATAAGAGCTGCTTATACGCTGCGTGAATGCGTTTTTCTATGGCCCCAGGTGTGTTGTAGAAACAAAGCTCGGCATCGGAAATATCAAATTGAAATCCATAAGGAATGCCGCTTCGTAGCGGACACAAATCCTGACAAAAATTAGGAACATATATTTCACAGTCACGAGCAAATTTTCTGAAAATGTTCCCAAAACAGCTAGTGATAACAACACGACGTTCAGGGAGCTGATGGATATGCGAAAGCATGTACTCCCAAACAAAGTTTGTATGTCCGGTGATGAAAAGTATATTGGAATAATTCCTTCCTAGCGGAACAAGGACAATAAAGTTTCCCTCTGATTTTGTTGGAACAAAATACAGATGGAAGATGTCATACAAATAGGTTTGACGAGCATGCAGTTCTTTGAACTGGCTCTGATGTAGTAAATACCTCATAATCAAAACCCGTAGAAATAGGAACGAACAGGATAAGTGGTGCCAAAGGAGGAAGCTGTGCAAGTCTGGTCTCCGTTTTCCGTATAGAAAATCACATGTCCACGAGGATGCATGGCTTTCAAATTATCAGAACCACCGTTTGAGTTTCCAGTATTATCAGAAACATAGTAAATAGTACTATTATTTTTGCAGGCAAAAATCTTCTCGGCTTGTTCTAGTTTTCCATGATGAGGAAGCTGAATAGCAGAATGTGACTTTACTGAATCTTCAATCGCAGTAAAACTACTGTCGCCGGTGAGCAATAAACGATTACCGGAGCCAAAATCGACAGATAGCTGAGTGCTGACAGCATTTACAATTGTTTCCTTGTCGATAAGGTCACTTTCTCGACTATCAATCCTTTTAGCAACGGCATTTAAAGAGTATTCTTTTCCTGGACCTGGAATAGAAACTCCTGCAGATACCGCAGTATCGGTAAAAATGTCTTTAAGCTCCACTTGTGCAGACAGCGAATAGATATTGTTATAAATTTCCGCAATCCGATTGGCGATGGATTCCCGCGTGCGACGTTTATCGTTGACCCGATCCAAAAGCTCATCTTTGTACTTTAGCAAGAGAAGAGTGTAGACTTCCGAAAGAACACCATGTTCAATTAGGTAGGGGATTCCATCGAAGTGATCGGCATCGTTATGAGATAGTACTAACTTTGCTTTTTTGAAGCCGTGAGTATCCATATACTGAACAACCCGGCGTGCGTGTTCTTCGCAACCACAGTCGTAGATGACTAGTTCGGTGCCGCTATCCAGAAGGATGCAGTCGCCATTGTTTTTACTGGAATCGGAATAATTGCGTGCGCTAAAAAATCTTACAACCATAAATTAAGCTCCTTATAAATAGTTGTCCGGGCACCTAAAAGGAATTCCTCAGGTGCAGTGATGGCAACGGCACGAAAAACGGTGCAATGCCGCAACCGAGCATGACTTGCCAGAAAATTCCGATTGCAGGAAGGCTTGATTTATGGTATAATGCCAATGATATAGAAGTATCAAGCCGGCAATCCGTTGGAATAGCTGGGAAAGAAGACGCCCTGGCAGGCGTCTTTTTTCATGCCCGAAACGGAAGATTGGCACTTGGAGAGCCCAAGTGCTAACCCCTTGTCTGCATTGTACCTCCAAAAGAAATGATTGTCAAGGCTTTTCGGAAAATAATTAGTAAAAATGAGAATATGCTCATCGAAATGACGAGTTAAATTCACACAAAGCAAGATTAAGACTTGAAATTTCGGGCAAGGTGTGAGATACTGGTGGCAAAGGAGAGAGAACAATGTTTACGAAGATAACACTGGAGAACTTTCGATCATTTGACCACATTGAGTTGGATTTAACGGAAAAAGGAAATACGGCCAAGCATCTTGCTATTCTTTACGGAGAAAATGGTGCGGGCAAGTCCAACTTAATGTCTGCTTTTGTTCTGCTGCCAGAACTGACACGCACAATGGATGCGAGAGCGGCCTATGAACGCATTTTAGCGCAAGGTGCTATTTTCCAAGATGAAAATATGGAAAAGGAAATGCGGGAGCACATACGACAAAGGTTACGTGATATGTCTGCCATCATTAAAGATTACCAAATGGCTGATTGTGAAAATCCTATTATTGCCGAATACGAATTTAATATTGATGGAAATAACGGCTGCTATCGAGTGGAGTTTGGGCAAGATGAAATTCTTCATGAACGGCTGGAATTTGTTCTTAACCGTCGCCGCGGACTGTATTTTGATTGTAGCGTTACAGGCATCAATATAAATGATTCAATTGTCGAAAAAGAGCAGGGAAAGGAATTTTTGACAGATGTAAAAGAAATGGCAAAACGCTATTGGGGAAAACATTCGCTCCTGGCAATTTTAATTTACGAGATGAAGGATAAATCCAATTCGTTCGGACGTGATAACATAACAGAGAATTTCAATGTGGTTCTGAATGAATTCCGAAATTTATCTTGCACGGTATCTATGGGAGACAAAAGTTGGGAAGGTCTACACGCACAATTGAAGGTTTTGAATCAGCCATTGTCGGGTAAAATCTCTCTCAAACGAGAACATGAACTTGATCAAGTAGAAGCATTTTTTTCACATTTCTTTGCAATGTATGATCCAAGTATTCGTTGTGTCACCTACGAAAAAGAGTATGTGGGTGAGCTGATTTACTATAAGTTGATGGAAGAAAAATATATTGCCAATAGCTATCGCCGCATAGAATTCAAACGGGAATCAACAGGTAATCGACAGTTACTAAGAATATTGTGCTATTTGCTGGTAGCGTGCATGGGAAAAACTGTAATTTTAGATGAAGCAGAAGCGAATATTCATGACTTGTTGTTTCAAAATCTGTTAGAGACGATTCAGCCTATGATTAAGGGACAGCTAATTATGACGACTCACAATACCATGCTGATGGAGGCAGACTTTGCAAGAACTGCGACTTATATTTTGCAAATGAATCCGGAATTTCCATGGGATAAACAGATAAAGTGTATTACAGATTATAAAAAGCGTACCTATGCAACCAACAATATCCGTAATAAATACTTGAATCGAGAATACGGTGGAGTGCCAGAATTGAAAAGCACAGAATTACGAGAACTATTAGAGAAAATGTGCGAATAATTGGCGCAATAAAGAAAATCCCCTGTTTTTCACATGGCGTAGCACATTGTGGAAAACAGGGGATTTTAATGATGAAGATTTAATCTTCTAATCTGCCGTGGTCGCAACTGAGGGAAAGATAATGCTCTATCTCACCACCCAGCACAAGCTGTGCATACTCCAATGGCTTGTTCCACAGAAGCCAGTCCAGCTCTGCCCGCTGTGCCGGGGTGTTGCCATACTCGTCCTCCACGGCGATGCAGTCGATGGCAAGAGTGGTGCCATCCTCGAACCGGGCTTCCACCCGGTTGGTGTCCATATTGAAGCGGCAGGAAAGCAGTTTGTTCATGGTGAACCTCATTTCTATATCAAACGGTGTCTGTTCGGATGTCCTAAACCCTGCCATAAAACCGGTGGTTGATTTGTCCATTGGGCTTTGTTTTGCCCGTCTGCACATTTTTGCACACTTTTTGCACACCTGAATAGCTGAATAACGGTTGCAAAGCATTACACTGTATGCAAATAATGCGGTGTGTGCAAAGGAACGTTTTGCGATGATACGATAAAAACAACGTTTCTTCGAACTTTTGAAATTTGACGAATGATGCGCCTTGGATTCTTTTAATCAGAGGGCCAGGGATTCGAGTTCCCTCGAGCGCACCAAAATCCCACGAGGAATCGCAAGATTCCTCGTGGGATTTTCTTTTTATGCGCCATTTGCACGGTATCTGCACGGTTTTTGCACGGTCCGTATTTTTCGTGTCAGATAGAGTAAGTCCGTGAATTACTCTGCAATTCGTGCTATTTTTTGCAATTCAGGTCAGCAGAGCCAAGCGGAGCTGCGCTTTTACAGAGGGGTCTGCGTCTTTCAGAAGCTCCAACAGTGCCGACACGGAGATAGTCGGTTCTGCTTCAACCGGAGCAGCCTGCACAAGTGTTGCTCCCGGCTTGTAGAAGCCTTCCTCGAACCTTTTACCCAGCTTCTTGCGGGAATCCTGCTGGATGTGTGCATAGGTGTTGACCAGCAGATTGGCACTGGCGTGGCCTGTTGTGCCTTGCACCGCTTTCACATCACCGCCGGAGATCATCAGTTGATAGGTGGCACTGGAATGCCGCAGACCGTGAAACACAATGCGGGTGAACTCCGGGTGCTCGTCCTGCCACTTGATGAACTTCTTGCGGATGAGGATCGGCTCTACCGCCAAACCGTTGGGCAAGCGCAGGAGCATCCCACTGTTGCGGTAGCGTTCCGGGTTAACAGCTTCGTCCATTTCCAGACGCTTTAGCCAGTGCTTCAATTCCTCTTTCAGCACGGCGGTCATAAAGATGGTGCGGTTGGAGGATGCTGTTTTTGTCTTTTTGAGCACCAGCGTTGTGGTGCTGCCCTCACGCTTATCCTCAAATTCCTGCAAGATGCAGTCCTTGCCTGTTTTTGCCAGCGATGCCTTCTGGACGCGCTGCATACACTTGTTGATGCGGAACGTGCCTGTACCGTCTGCTCCCTCAAAATCAAGATCTTCCGGGGTCAGGCCAGCGACTTCGCCCTCTCGCAGTGCGCCCACCAGCGTAAGATGGACTGCCAGATGCAGAATCGGGTCCTCCATGCTGGCAAGTGCGGCCCACATCTCGTCTGCATCCCAGATAGCACGCTCTTGAATTGACTTTTTGGGGCTGTCCACCGGAACGGGGCTTTTGACGAGGATGCCCCACTCCACCGCATACTGAAACGCTGTTCGCAGCAGGCGATGTACCTCGTGGATGGTTGTGCCGGAGAGAAACCGCTGCCGTTGTTTTTCCGAAAGAACCTGCTTTTTGCCCTCATAATACTGGCCGCAGGGCGTTTTGCTGAGGGTAGAATACAGGTCTTCAAGATGGTAGGGCTTGAGCTTTTGCATCTGCATATCGCCGATGTACGGGATGATAAGATTCTGGACGGTACCCAGATTGGATTGATAGGTGCAGGGTGCCCATTTGTGCTTGTTGCATTGCTTGGGAAGCCACTCCATCAAAAACTCCTTGACGGTGATGGTGGACGGAATCAGAAACGTTCCGTTTGCAAGTTCGTGTTCGATCTGTTTTTTGCGATTTGTTGCCTCCTCTTTCGTAGAAAAACTTTCCCATTTGTTGCAGTTTTTACCCTGCTCGTCTTGGTAAGTATAGCGGACACCATAGGAGCTGCCGCGTTTCGTAATATATGCCATACGTTATCTCCTTTTTCAAGCTGCCCGGAGCCACGCATCGAAACTGTCTTTCGGGATGCGGATACTTCCGCCGACCCGAAGAACACGAAATTCGGTAGTGCTGTTGCACAGGTTGTAAGCAGAGCGCAGGCTGATGGACAGCATCTGTGCGATCTCTTCCACCGTGTACACCAGTGTTGTGGCTTTCAGGCTGTCAGTCGGAGACTTGACGGCATTGGTTTGAGTGACCACTTCCATTTTATCGTTATTCGGAATGGTCTGCAAGATATTTTTCGTATAATTCAAAGATTTCACAGTTTCGGTCGCAACAGGCCGAGATTTGTTCATAGGCAAAACCTCCATGTTTTATTTTTGATATAAATTCAAAATCACCTGCTCACGCTGCTCATCCTGCGCCTATTGCACACTGTGAGCAGGCTGAGCAGGGCTTTTTCAAGTTGATTCTATTTTTTAATCCCACGGACTGGGAACATCAACGGGTAAAAACAGGTCAACGTCTACATTGTGAAAGCCCCTGTTTGTGCCGATGCACTTATCGTCATAAACGATGCCCAGACTTTTCTGGTTGTCTTTCAGATGGTGAATAAAGGTGGATGCTGCCAGTGGCTTTTCCAGGTTATCCAGACACCAGCGTTCATAGACTTTATAGAAATCCGTGGATTTGCACTTGGCCCCCTGCCGAATTTCAAAGTAGCCCTCAGATTTGAGGAAGCCCAGAATGTTGTTGCCCTGCTCCATCGCTTCTTTCAGATTCGCGGCGGTGCGTTCACTGATGGTAAACTGATAGTTGTTCCGAATCAGCCGATGCAGCCCCTCCAATGCCCAAAGCAGGATACCCTCTTTTTCACCCCGCATCTTGTCAATGAGGAAAGGATCATCTACCCGGCCAACAGGTTTTTCCTTAGTGGTGAGCAACAGCTGGCGGCGATAGAAACCGTTAGACTTGTCATAGAGTGCGTGTAAGCTGCCATTTCCGAAGCAGGCAAACCGAACATACAGCGTACCCTGCACACTCTGCTGTCCTTTGCGCTCAATGTCGATTTTATCTTCCAGTGTAACAAGGGTCTTGATGTTGTTGGTCTGCGGCAGGGCCCCAGTTTTCATGTCATCGTCCACCAAAAGCAGTTTGTATTCCAAGTCTGCACGGGCAAAGCGGTTGGTTTCTACCTTTTGCAGACTGCCCGTGTACATACTGTTGCCGAACAATTCTCGAAGAATCAGCCCGATTCTGGATTTTCCCTCGCCGCCCTTTCCGACCATCAGCAGCATTTTCTGTGCCTTGGTGACAGGCAGCAGACAATAGCCGATATACTCTTGCAGGGCCGGAATATCTTCTTCGTACAGCAACTCATTCAGAAATTGCAGCCAGCGTGTCGGTGCTGGTGCTTCTGGCACATAGGCGATGGGCAGTCGGTTCATGCAGTATTCTTTTTCAGGGGTAAAGTGACCGTCCACAAAGTATGTGCCGTTTCGGACATGGATGCGGTCTGTCTGAATCTCCGGCGGTTCGGATGCGCAGGCCAGCTTGATGGCCTGCATGATATGTTCAATGCGCCGCGCTACGCTGGTGGTTGCATAATAGCGAATCTGCTCATAGATTTTCTTTTTCAATGAGGCTTCATCCTCGATCATGCCATCCACCGTGAACAATCTGCCTTGAAAGCAGCGCATGGGGTGCAGGCTCAAAAAGTAATCTGCGAACAATGGTTCAATGATTTTCCCGTTGTCACCCACCCAGTTTCGGGCGGGTGCACTATGCTGCTTTTTCGGTTTCTTTGCATCGTTCGATTGCTTTTCCAAGAGCAGTCACTTCCTTTCCGTTGAGTAATTGTTGCTTTTCAGGTAGACTTCCCAGCAAAAGAATATCCAGCAGATATTGCACACGGTCTGCATAGTGTAGACTTGCTACAAAACAAGGATGCAGAGATGCTTCTTGATTTTTGGGTGCATAGGCCATGCGCCAATCTGCCAGCAGGGTACGATAGCTGCACAAGATTTTGTAAAGTTGTTCTTTCGGACTTAGCGGTTTTTCCACCGGCTTGCAGGGAAGTGGTTGAAAATTATCTGTTGCAGAAAGTCCAAAATCTATAGCCAGCTTTTCAGCCGCTTGTAGCAGGGACAGTTGAAACAGTTTTGCGGTGAAGTCTATCACATCGCCATCCGCTCCACAGCCAAAGCAGTGAAACCGAGAGTCCACTTTCATGCTGGGATTGCGGTCTGCATGGAATGGACAGCAAATCATGCTGCTGCGGTTGGACTGAAAGCCATAGGCTTCTGCGGCCTGTCGAGTAGTGATATTCCGTTTTACGATTTCAAATAAATTGTTGTTCTTGAAAGTTGGCCTCCTTTACAGTTCCATGCCATGACTGCGCTTCTTCAGTTTGGTGCATGTCTGCTCACGCTGATTGATTTCTTCCTGCCTCTGATGCAGCTTTTGTAGAACAGACGGACGGGAATCCTCTTTGATTTGCTCCATGGCCGCTTTTTTCACCTCTGGGATATAGAAGAACTGCGTCCCTCTTGAAAGAAGGCTCTTGATTGCCCCAATGATATTTTTCCGCAGGCAGAGTATTTGTTCTTCTGCATATTTTCTGGTGCGGAAGTCTGCAATTCGTTCTGGTTCCATTAACCATTCCAAATGTTGATCAATTTCATTTACAGTTTCCTGTAATGCTTTGTTTAATCCAACATCGGAAACCGCAAGGACCGCTTGGTCATAAGAACCATTTACCGCATCATTAAACAAATCATTTACATCTACCCATTGCGAAAACAGTTCTTCTAATTCGTTCTCCTGGCTTTTAATTTTTTCATTGTTTTTCAAAATCTCTTCAGATTGCCTTATCGCCTGATTGAATAGTTCAGCATATTCATCTCGCTGGTTACGGCAGTCTTCCAGCAATCCGACGTATTGAATACTTTGTTCCTGCAGTTCTTTCTTTTGTTCTGCAATCCGTTCATTTTGCCTTTTCAGGATGTAGTCCTGCTTTTCCAGATAAGCCTGTCCGCCGTATTCCGGCACTTCGTCCAGTTCCAGACCATGGCGTTTGGCAATCTCAAACAGCATCGTGCGGCAGGCTGCATCAAATGTGATTTTGCGGTTGTTGTAGCGTCCAAGGGGCTTGTCTGGTTTTGGCAGTTCAAAACCCAGTGCTTCCAATGCCTTTTCCTGCTGCGGAGCAATCTCGCCATACTTATTTTCACAGTCAAACACATGGCGTTCGTGGATGTGCGGAGTCCCCTCATCCAGATGCAAGGCCCAATCCAGAATGTGAACGTGTTTGCCGAAACGCTCATGGAACTCATCCATAAATTCTGTGGCGATTTGAAAAAGTTCTTTGGGCGAAGCGTGGCTCTCCAGAGTTCCAAGCTGATAGATGCTTTCTTCGGGGCAGGTTTTCTTGCTGGCGAGCAAATCTTCGGTGGAGCGGTTTCGCTCGGTGTGCCGGATTTTGGCGTTGCGCTCATTCTGTCTTTCGGTGAAGTTGGTGTAATGGAGTTTGTAGTAGAGCTTTTCGACTTCTTCAAAAGTGTCGGCCAGACTTTCCTCACTCTTGGGCTGCAGAGCAGAGCGGATGCCGTTATAACAATCCCAATAAATGTTTTGCTGGACACGTTCCGGGTCGATATGCTCGCTGTTGGCAATTTCAAAACTGCGGTCATTGTGCTTTGGGTTATAAGTGCCGTGCTTTCCGGCGCGGCCATTGTGTCGGGTCAGTTTCAGCGACCATCTCTCCTTTCTGGGGTCACGCAGAGAGTGCCGTGCGCGGGGTAGGGGCAACGCGGTGCAGCGGAGCTGCAAATCTGCCGCCTGCTATGCGCCAGATAATACCCAGTAGGATATGACGCAGGGCATCACATCCACTGGGCAAGGCTGCCGCCCTTGACCCGCGCAAAGATCTGCGATCTCTGTACTCTTGCGCCGAACAACCTGACAGACAAGACTTGTGAAGTCCTCTCTGCCAGCTTGCCCGGTTCTTCTTCGGTGTCGGTCTGCCCGCAAGCTGTTCCTGCCCGATTTCCTCCGGCGTACGGCTTCTTCTTGGTGCGCTCTTGTCGTGGCGGCACTTCTCCGAAAAAGCATAGTAGCTTGCAGCCGATCATGTTGTTGTCAAGGTACAGTGTGGTTTTGTAAGAAGTTGTGGACTTTCCAAAATGCAAAGGGGTTCGTTTCTGAAAGTAGTCCCTACACCCTATACAAACTTAAAGGGGTGTTTTTAAACAGGGGGCTTATGAAAATTCTGAAAATTTTCACTTTTTCAAACAACCACCTATACCTATAACATTCTAAAATGGGTGTTTGGCATACAGATTTTCAAATTTTGTTGAACTGCCTAATTTTAGAATATAGATTTCGTTCATTATCCACTTATAGAACTAGCGGAAAGCCGTTTTACAAAAGATTTTGAAAGCCTCTACACTAATAGGAATCCGCAGGACCGTTTTGGAATACAGTTTTGAAAATTTCACAATTTTAGACAAAAAGAAAAACGGCAAAGCGGATAAAATCCACTTTACCGTTTTAGAAGATATTCTATTACGCTGCGATTGCGTTGGCGTTGACCTGTTCAATGGTCTTGCGAATACCAAGCCATACACTCAAATCTGTAAAGACCTCTACGATGCTTCCCTGATCTGTAAAAGGCGGCTCCTGCAAAACAGAGAGGTCCTTCATCGTGCCATTGTGTACGATGTACTCGACAATCTGGTTGACAAAGTAAATCTGTCGGCTGTCGAGGTTAGCACCATCCAGATATTGCGAAAATGCAGCTTTCGCCGCAGCCATATCAAGGCCAACAATTTCCCGCACGAACTCGCCCAGAGGCTTTGTGCCATATTCGGCTTCATAATCCTCTTTTGTGCCGACCTCACTCCAAAGAATTTTTTCGAGTTCTTTGACATCTTCGGCAGTGAGCGGGATGTTGCCTTTCAGTTTGGCGATAGCTGAATTATCCTGATGCTGCCGTACATAATATTCGGCTTTTGCCTTATAATTTTTCAGATCATCGTTTTCCAGCTCGGCTTCTTTCCATTCTGTCGAAAGAATTTCGTCAGAGAAATCTGTGGTGTACCGTACACGCTCGATGGGGATGTACTTGATCAGGTCACGCAACTCTTTTCGGATGTGCTCAAACTCGTTCACATCGGCAGTTTTGATATAGTCGGTCTGGATAATTTTTTTGAGCAGCGTGCGTTTCTGATCGATCTCCGGAATGTTGGACACACTCGCAACCGCTTTTGCTTTTTTCAGCAACTCACTGCGGCCACGATTATACGGCTTCCCGGCAAGATATGCCAACTCGATGCCATACAGCAATGTATCAAAACGCAGTGCTTTCGGGTCGTCCGGCTCCGGTTCGATCAAGGGGGCAAGTTCTTCCCGGGCAATCAAGGTATCTGCATAGGTCAGCGCATTGTAACTGTTCTTGTCCGCATACAACTCGACATATTTCAAATGTTGCTTGACCGCAAAATTGTCACGATTCAGCTTCTGCACCTGACTGACCATGTGCTCCACCAGTGAAGTCCGGAACGCTTTCAGTTCTTCGGTCTGGAACTGCATATCCTGCAATTTATACGCAATTTCAAACTGCAGGCCGAAAATCGCGCCCTGAACGGCAATCATGTTCGGGGTAGCGTTTCCTTTGTTCATGCGGAAGAACTCAAAATTTCCGCAGAAGTCAAAAATGTAAAACTTCTTCTTGTCCTCACCATCCAGAAGCCCCGGACACAGGCGGGTTCCGCGACCGATCATCTGCCAAAATTTTGCCTTGCTCAGAACCTTTTTGAAAAAGACCAGATTCAGTACCTCCGGCACATCGATGCCGGTGTCCAGCATATCCACCGAGATGGCAATCTGCGGCAATTTCTTCGGGTCAGAGAATTCGTCAATGGCACTCTGCGCATAATTGAGCCGATTGTCGATCACCATAGCATAGCCGTTCATGTGCGGATATTCCTGATTGAACACTTTGAGGATCTCTTCTGCGTGGTAGTGGCTCTTGGCAAAAATAATCGTCTTACCAATTTTGCTGCCGTAGTCGATTTTCAAGGCGTTCTGCATAACGACATTCAAGACCTGCCGAATGGTGTCCTTGTTGAACAACCAGCTGTTCAGAGCAGATGCATCAATGCTGGCCGGCAGGTTGCCGTTTTCATCCTCAAAGGTGTTTTCGTAGGCTTCCCGTTCTTCGTCCGAAAGCTCATCGTAGGTGATGCCGTTCTTCATGAACTTGACTTCGCTTTCCACCGAGAGGAAATCAACCAGAAAGCCATCCTTGACGGCCTGCGCCAGCTCATAACCATAGGTGGGCACGCCGTTTTCGAGGTCAAAGATCTCGTAGGTGTTTTTGTCGATCTCATCCTTGGGTGTGGCGGTCAGGCCAACCAGCGGCGCATCAAAATAGTGGAAGATGTCGCGGTATTTATTGTAGATGGAACGGTGTGCTTCATCGCAGATGATCAGATCAAAATGGCCACAGGTGAACAGCTTGCCCTCTGCATCGTGAACGGAATCAATGCAGTTCATCATGGTCTGATAGGTCGAGAACACGCAGTGTGCTGTAAAGTTGTCTTTGTCCTCGCAGAGATTCGTTACGGAAAGCTCCGGCAGGAGGTTGACAAAGCTGCGCTTTGCCTGGGTCACAAGGCTGTTGCGGTCAGCCAGAAACAGCACGTTTTTGACCCAGCCATGCTGCAATAATACATCCACCAGTGCAATGACGGTACGGGTCTTGCCGGAGCCTGTTGCCATAACAAGCAGAGCCTTGCGGCGGTTCTTGCGGCCAAAGCTGTCACAAACAGCCTTGATGGCACCCTCCTGATAGTACCGTCCGGCAATGTTTTTGTTTACATCCACATTGGCAAGGCTAGTGCGCATTGCTTGCAGATTGAACCATTTTTCAAGGTCGCGCTTGGAGTAAATGGAAGCGACCTTGCGCTCGGGATAGATATTGTCCACAATGCGGGTGTCGAAACCGTTGGTCAGGAATACCACCGGGCGGCGGCCAAACTGCTTTTCGAGAATATCTGCATACAGCTTTGCCTGCTGACGGCCTACTGCAACATCCTTACAGGTGCGCTTTGCTTCGATCACAGCCAGTGCACGGCCATCATCGCCGTACAGGACATAATCTGCATAGCCGGTGCCGCTCTTGTTGGGCATCCCGGGCAGAGGGACCTCGTTGACCCAGTTTTTGCCCTCGACCCACCCGGCATCGGTGAGCATGGAGTCGATATACAGTTTCCGGGTCTTGTATTCCGAAAGTTCCAGCGGCTTGGGTACATAGGTGGGCTGCTGCGTTTCGCGGCGGGCGGTCAGCTGCGCCTTGAGCTCAGCGTTTTCTTTGATAAGTGCATCCAAATCCACATCCGGCAGGGCGGGCTGTGCAACGGGTGCAGCAGGCTGTTGTGTGAGCAGGGAAGCGTCAAATTTCTTTTCCTGATAGCTTGTTCCATAGCAGTACGCTACGAAATCAAGGAACAGAAACAGGTTTTCGAGGCAAAGTTCCGCCTGTTCCCGGCTGATGCTGCGGCTTCCGTGGGCGGCATCATTGCCGCGCTTGCGAATAAAATCCATCCGCCGCCACAAATCATCGTCTACAATGTCGTGAAACTCTTCTGTACTCATCAGGCTGATGAGCTTATCATCCCACGGCTTGACGAGGGAGCTGTCCACCGAATACATCCATTTGACTGCAAATTCCATGGCACGGCGGCAGTCCAGCACAGCGGTGGCCGCATCAATGGGCAGAATCCTCTCCGCAGCAATCGCGGCATCCGCAAAGCCGGAAAATTGCGGGTCATCCTTCAGAAAGTCAAAGTTGGTCATGGTGGGGGCTCCTTTTTACAACTTAATTATTGAATTGCAAATTTTTTGTCCAATAGATTAGGAACTTTTTCCCAGTCCACTTTTTTATAAATCATGCTATTATAAAAATCTATTTCTGGCGTATGAACTCCAATTGCTGGAATCCCATTTGTTTCATATGCAAGTTTTTTCAATGTTTCATTTTTTAGAACGCTACTATTGACAGCTGGTGACATAAAAATATTTTCGGTATACTCAAAAGCCAAATAGCATAAATATCGTTCTTTTTCAGTTGCATTCAATTTTTCAAACTCTCTTTTGAACGTTGAGTATCGCTTTTGTGCAGTTTCAATACAGAAAAGTCCAACTACAGTATAGTCTCTTAATGGAAAAATATATAGGTGCAAATCTTTTACTAAATTGGATTTCTCTATATTGTAAACGTCATTTACAATTGCTCCACTTATTGACCTATAAGGCACAATAGATGATTGACATGCAAACGGTACTTTATGTGGAATCTTTTTCCAGAAAATGATTTTATATCCTTCTGAGCTTTTTCCTTCGATTATCCGCTTTGCTCTATTTAACATTGTTGAATAGTCGACGATATCATGTTTTTGTGCCGCTTGTGTATATGATATATTCGCTCCATTCCACATTTCATGAACTTTTTTGCAAAGGACAGTCTCATAGTTTCTCTTATAAAGCATCATCAAAAAATTCTTGACTTCGATCTCAGCCATCATTTTATTTGTAGGTCTTTCTGAAAGACGAATTGCATTTTCATAATCCGAAAAATATTTACTGTCACAGTCTCTACAAATAAATTGGAACGTTCCCGAATTCTTGATACCCCTTTCTCCACCCTCCAATTCTGATACAGGCATCCATATATTGGAAGAAAAAGTGTACAGTTGAAGCAACATCCCATTACATGCGATATTTTGCAGAACAAATTGAGGAATTGAATGTGAATTACAAAAGCTCGTTTGTATTTTTCCGCAAATCGGACAAGATTCCATTTTGGCTGTTCGCTTACTCTCTTTTACTATATTTCTGATAAACTTTACTTCATTGATGTTTAATTCACCCATTGATTACGTCTCTCCCAGTGAAATTTTATGCTCACTCAACTTATTTGAACTCTAAGTTTTATTCAAAAATTGCCGAAGATTATCAGAAAGAAAATTCATATAGTTATATAGAGATTTAGTTGTTCCACCCAAGTTCAAAAGCTAATACTGCTAAACAAGCATAAAATGCTTGTTGCTGATGTTTTGAATCCAAATTACGAGCTGCTTCAATCAAATCGTGTGTTGCGTTCACAGCCTTTTGAACTTGTGCATCTTGATTCTGCTGGTACTGCCACATTGCTTGTGATTGAATCGACTGATAGTAATTCGGGTTCACATAAGTTGGGTTAAACATCTGATTGCAAAATTGATTCATCGTAAAGGCTCCTTTCATATTGTATAAATTCGATTTTTATCATTATATCATGAATTTTATCGTTATACAACATTTTGAACAAAAGGCGACATGGTTCAATAAAATATACCGGCTTTTTGCTGATTTTGAAGAGATTTTCTGTCGTCAAGTGGAAATTAAGGCTTGCATTCTTGCTTTTACGGTTAGGTCGATGGCCGTACAGACACCTTGAAAATTTTTCTCAACTTCCAAATTGGAAAAACGAACGACTTTTACACCGTATTCTGCAAAAATTGCCGACCGTTCTTTATCGTATGCCAATCCCTGCTCATCATAATGCTGGGAGCCATCTAGCTCTATAACCAATCGTGCTTCATGGCAGTAAAAATCTGCGATGAACGAATCAATCGTTTTCTGCCGCTGAAATCGAACGGGATAATTGTGTAGAAAGTCATACCGTAGATGGCTTTCCTGTTTTGTTGCCTTTTTTCTCAACTCTTGTGCGCGGGGAATCAGCTTTTTCTGATAGGGCAAGGACATCTTGGAAATCACTCTTTCCGTCACAACTTGCGCTGTGCCACCTCCCTCAAGGAGGTAGGCTTTTGTCTGACCGCCACGTTTTAAGGCTCCCTCTTTGAGGGGGCTGTCGCCGTAAGGCGACTGGGGGAGTTACCCAAAATACTGTTGCATCAGGCTGTCAAAGAGTAATTGTGTCTGGTCAAGGGCTTTCTGCACTTCAACTTTTGATTTGTCTACCTCGGCTACAAAGGCGGCAAACTGGTTTTGGCATTCGATTGACGGAAATGGAAATTTAATTGAAGAAAGTTGACTTTTACTCAAGATACCTTTAAGTGCCATGTTGATGGTTTTATGAATGGCAGGTTTTGATAGAATCATTAGCCAATAAAGATATAAAACATTATCGCAAGTTGGGGTAATCGCATTGATTTGCTGATTGAATGCAACTCTTCGATTAGTTACCGCAACATTTCCAATGCAGTTAAGACTTCCTGCAATGCACGTCATAAGTAGGCTGCCTGATTCGACAAAACGACATTTCTGGAAACCAACTTCTGATAAGTACTCTTGAGCCGGAGTGAGGAATGTTGATGGAGTGTTAATATTATCTGACTTTATCCATTCAATAAATGTCCCGTAATTTTCTGGCTCTGCGCGAGATGGCGTATTTCCAGTTATTATTTCACACCGTTGCCCAAGTTCAACAGTTGGCCAATTAAAAGGATTGGTTACGGGGTCACCAAACATCTCCACAAATCGAGCTTTGATAAGTTCATCTAGCTTGGTAAGCTGCGCTTGACGGCTATCCAAAGCATTTTTTGCATGGCGAATCGTTGTCAATGCCAACCTTTGCTGCTCAATATCAGGAAGTGGGACGTCTAACTCCAACAGTGTCGGGGTTGGCAAACTTCTTCTGCGCGCAGTTGAACCACGCAATTTTGCCTTATAATAGTCAATCGCACGATTGCAGCGTAACGCATATTCCAAAAATTCAGGGATGATTTTTGTCTGGTCAACATCCCAGATGCCATAGGCAGGGCTTACAATTCCGGCATCTGTGATCCGCTGCGTTGCGAGAACACCCTCGTCAATCGGAAAGCCGATAACAAGCTGATTGCGATGCACAACTTTATAAGTGGATTTATCCTGCGATGCAACTGATTTCTTGAACTTGTCACTCTGGAAAACCAAGCCATTGTGCATGGTCATCGAAAGCACTGGATAATCGTCATTTCCGCACTTTTGGAGCTTAGCAGGCTTTATCAAAGTGCCGAGTTTCACCATTTTTACTGTGGTCATCGTTTCCTCACCAAATTAGAATTGTTTCATTTCAAAAGTTCTTCCAAAGCGTCCATCTCTGCGTCAATCTTCTTTTGCAAATCACGCAGCTGTGCCATAATTTCCTGTGTGGAAGGATACTCCACCGGCACATACTCGGTCTTTTTATACTTGTTGATGGACAAATCATAGTCGTTGCCCGCAATCTCGTCTTTCGGCACAAAGAAGCTCTGTTCCGTGCGCTCACGGGTGGCTTCAGCCTCCCGGTTGTGGAAGCGAGCGATAATATCGGGGATGTCGTTTTCCGTGGTTGGACTGCGCTTATCATCCAGAGAGAAGCCGTCGGCCTTCATATCATAGAACCAAACATTATCCGTACCGCCGTGGCCGGTCTTGGTGAAAATCAGGATAGCGGTAGAAACGCCCGCATAGGGCTTGAACACGCCGGAGGGCATGGAAATTACGGCTTCCAGACGGTTGTTCTCGATGATCTCCTTGCGAATCGCCTTGTGTGCAGTGGAAGAGCCGAACAGAACTCCATCCGGGACGATGCAGGCACAGCGTCCGCCGACCTTCAGCATTCGCAGGAACAGGGCGAGGAACAGCAGCTCAGTCTTTTTGGTCTTGCAGAGCTTGAGCAGGTCGGTGGAAACAATGTCGTAGTCCAGACTGCCCTTGAATGGGGGATTTGCCAGAATCAGGCTGTATTTGTCCTTGTCGGGGTTCTGGTCGCTCAGGCTGTCGCGGTACTCGATGAACGGGTTGTCCACGCCATGGGTCATCATGTTCATAGCACCGATGCGCAGCATGGTGCGGTCCATATCGAAGCCGTGGAACATGTGGTTCATGTAGTGGTCTTTGTTTTTGCGGTCAAAAAACACTTCCTGCTTGCGATTTTCACGCAGATATTCGCCAGCGGCCACAAGGAAGCCAGCCGTGCCGCAGGCCGGGTCGCAAATCACATCATCAGCGCGGGGCTGCATCAGGTCAACCATCATGCGGATGATGTGGCGCGGCGTGCGGAACTGACCGTTGACACCCGCCGTTGCCAGCTTGGAAAGCAGGTATTCGTAGATATCGCCGCGAATGTCAGTGTTGGAAAGCTGCGCCGCCTGCTCATACATTCCGTCCATGGCGGTCACGATTTTATCCAGCATCAGCGGCGTGGGCACTTTGAAAATGGCATCACCCATGTACTTGGCGTAGGCACTGTCCTTGTCGCCGTGCAGATTCTTGATGAAGGGGAACACCATCTCCTGCATGGTGGAGTACATTTTGCCTGCCGGGAAATCGTGGAAAACGCTCCATTTGAGCTGTGTACCGTCCACAGTACGCTCCCCGACCTGCACCTCGCCCGCAAAGATGCTCTTGTAGGGCAGACCCAGCATAGCGGCTTCTTTGGCGTGGGTGTTGTCGCTTTCATCGAGGTCGTGAATGAACATCAGATAGGTCATCTGCTCGATCACATCCAAGGGATTCGTCAGGCCGCCCGTCCAGAAAATTTCCCACAGGCTGTCAATTTTGCTTTTCAGTTCTCCGGTTACCATGTATGTTCCTCCTGCGTGTCGAGAAAATAAGCCCGACAAACAATAATTTGTTATACTGTTATTATACCGTTTCTTCGGGATCGGTTCAATCTGCAAAAGGGGGAAGCCCGGAGTTTTCTACATTGTATGAATTTGATGTTGAAAATTCGATGTTTCGTCCTATTGACGGTTTTGTGCAGAGCAGCTATAATATAATTGAAATTATCATAATTCAAATTATATTAAGCGAGAGGTACACGGTATGGACTTCATCGGCAGAACATCCGAACTGGCAACGCTGAATGCGGAGCTAGAGCACGGCAGCGGCTTTGTGGTGATTTACGGCAGGCGGCGTGTTGGAAAAACGACGCTGATCAAAGAGTTTATCAAAGATAAACGCGCGTTCTACTTTTTGGCAACCACAGAAAGTGAAGCCCAGAGCATGAAGCGGTTTGCCGGAGTGCTTTCCCGCACTACTAAGAACCCCATGCTCAGCAAGGTCACATTCACCGACTGGCTGGATTTATTCCAAGTGGTAGCAGATGACCACCCGGACGAGAAAAAGGTGCTTGTCATTGATGAATTTCCGTATCTGGTCAAGACGAACCCGGATTTCCCGTCCATCTTGCAAAACGCATGGGATGAAGTGCTGAAAGACCATAACGTGATGCTGGTTCTCTGCGGTTCCCTCATCAGCATGATGAAAAAACACGCTCTGGCATACGACAGCCCGCTCTATGGCCGTAGAACGGCACAGATTCGGCTGATGCCGCTGCAATTTACGGATGTGTATGCGGCGCAGAACCTGTCGTTTGAGCAGGCTGTGGAGCAGTATGCCATCACGGGCGGCGTACCGAAATATATGGAGTTTTTCCAGACGGACGAGCCGCTGGTGGAGCAGATTCGGCGTGTGGTACTGTCGAAAAATGGCTTTTTGTATGAAGAACCGGATTTCTTGCTCAACGAGGAAGTGCAGACGCCTATCAACTATTTCTCCGTGCTAAAAGCGATTTCGGACGGCAACCACAAGCTGAGCAAGATCGGTATGACGATGGAGCAGGACACGTCAGCTATTACGCCGTACCTGAAAACACTGATCGACCTTGGTTTTGTTATCAAGAACGTTCCCATCACCGAAAAGAATCCAGAGCGTTCCCGGAAAAGCCTGTACTATGTTTCGGACAACTTCATCCGCTTCTGGTTCCGCTATGTGTACCCGTTCAAGGGAGAGTTGGAACTGGATAACCAACAGATCGTGCTGGACGAGATGGGCAAAGACTTCAAGCAAAAATTTGTGGCTTTCGCTTATGAGAGCATCTGCCGGAATATCTTTGCGGAACTGTGCCGAAAGGGGCAGATCGAATTTGCGCCCTCACGCATTGGCTCTTACTGGCGAAATGATAATGAGGGCGATACGGAGATCGACGTTGCTGCGGTGGATAATCAGCATAAGCGGCTGTTCCTCGGTGAGTGCAAGTACCATGCGAAACCTGTGGATGTGGCGGTCTACTCTGCTTTGCAGGAAAAGGGGCAGTCCAAAGAACTTACAACGGCGTTTAAGGGCTACGAAATTGTGTACGGGCTGTTCTCCAAGAGCGGCTTTACAGATCGACTGGTGGAAATGGCAGCGGAGAATTCCAACCTGATTCTGATTCAGGAAGATGCAGTTTACAAGAAATAATATAATCCGAATTATCATAAGTTTAATTATATTATTGCGGGATTTTCTGTGCGCTATGTTTAGCGACCTTGGACTAAGATGTAGCATCCTTTGCGCAAGGTTTAGCAACCATACCTCAAAAAAGTAGCAACCCCTGAAAAAGTTTGGCAGGTGTTCATATCTCATGGGGTACGGAAAGTGTGGAAAGTGCGGAAACTTGCCATATAAAAAAGCAGAAACTTCTTTCCCCAAATGGCAACCTTTATGCTAAAAGAGTCAACTTCATCTCAAAAACTGGCAACCTCCATGCTAAAAGTGGCAAGTGACATATACAAAATGCCATTATACAGAACTGCCCACTCCCCTGAGAACTCCTCAGACGAGTGGGCATTATGCTTCCCGTATTTCTGACTTACCCTTGCGGTCACTCAAATCGCCACCAAGTCATGGATCAAAAATCATCATTTTTTATTTGTCCCAGAGTAAGTGCACGGTTTCTGCACTGTTTTTGCACGGTTTCAAGGGATGCAAGGGGCACTCTGACTTGCAAAATACGACAAAGGGTGCAGAAATTGCCGGGCAGAAAATCACGATGCTTTGCGCAAAAACGACGTAAACTCGAAACTTCTAAAATCAGAGTGTTCTGCCCGGTGGGCTCTTTTAATCAGAGGGCCAGGGATTCGAGTTCCCTCGAGCGCACCAAAAGGACGACAAATCGTTGAGAGAAACGGTTCGTTGTCTTTTTTGTTTTATATAGGCTTTTTGGGCTTGTACCTATGATTTTTTCAAAAATTTTAGAGGTCAGAGGTACAAAAATGAAGAAGATTCAGAAGAATGCAGTCCGGTTTGATAATCTAAAGCAAGATTTTTTGGACGATAAGAAGTATTCTGGCACGGCAGAAGCCACGTTGAACGGCTATCGGTATGATATTACACGGTTTTTGAAGTTTCTGTCAGATGAACGGTTAGCCGTGAATGAGGCAGGATTCAAGCGGTATGTTATTCACTTGACGGATAGCAGAATGACTGCAAACAGCGTCAACCACTATATCCGTTCGGTGAAAGTGTTCCTTTACTGGTGCATGGAGCAGGACGAAATAGCACCGTTCAAAATCAAGATGGTAAAGGCACAAGAAACCATCAAGGACGTTTACACGCAGGAAGAACTTTGTGCACTGATTCAGCCGCCGAAACGTGAGGACAGCTTTGTTGTCTGGCGCAGTTGGGCTATCATCAACTTTATTTTGGGAACAGCAGCACGAGAAGCAACAGTCTGTGAAATGCAGATGCAGGATATATCTTTTGATGACCGAACGATTACATTTCGGAATCTAAAGAATAAACACGTTCAACTGCTGCCAATGTCGGAAGCACTGGCAAGCGGTCTGAAGAAGTATAGGCTTGGTCATCTGTATCGCTCACTGGCTGTGAACTTCTCAGAACCAACACCATTGTAGACCAATTAAGCAAAGTCAATAGCACAGGTAGCCAATAAGAACGAAATCGAA
>NZ_JAFREF010000008.1:0-114876 GCF_017377665.1 Faecalibacterium sp. Marseille-P9590 | reverse complement strand
ATCCGAACCTTTTCTCGATAGGAGAAGGGTTCGGATTTTTTGTTTTCTTTGGAAATGACAATTCCGGCTCCTTCCCGACGACTGTGTGTCCAAAACCTTATCAGAAGAACCGTATAACAAAAGTCACAACTGTAAAGGTGCCGTAAGGCAGAAAGGACACGATTATGAAGTACGATGAAAGAACTTGCAAATTCAACATGGATACCGGCTGCGTGGAGCTGCTGCTCCGGGATGGGAGAATGATCTCCATTGACTGCACCGGGGTCGAGGATGAATTGGACGTGACCATGGCGCAGAGGACGGAACTGGACTACCTCATCTACAATGACCCGCTGGCGTATGCCGAACTGATCTTGAACGGTGAGCCGGACGAGTATCTGAGGAATGTAACAGGTAGTCACGGATTAGAGGATTGAACGCAAAAACAGGGTGCGCCCTGCCGGACGCACCCTGCAAAAATCCACACACGATAAGTAAGGCAGGGAGTTCCCCAGAGCAGAGTTCCCATAAAACAGTATTTGCAAAAGTTCCCGCAATGGGGCAGATTTGGCGTGACTTCGGTCACGCCTTTTCTTTTGCTTCCAGTTCATCCAGAGGGATATACCCCAGCCCATCATACTTAATATGGATGTGCTGCACCCGCTTTCCGCTGGACTTATCCGGGGCATCCACATAGATGGCCGACACCAGTTCACGGAGAGCATAAGGGGTGAGTTCTTCAATATGAACGTACTTGTGCGCTTTCTGGACGAACTTCTCAATATTCTCGATCTGCTGTTCCTGTACTTCGATTTCCTGCTGGATAGAGAGGGCTTCCTCTTCCAGATGCTTCTGTTCGGCATCGTAGCTCTGGCTCATCATGTCAAAGCGTTCATCGCTCAGCTTTCCGCTGGCGTTATCCTCGTAGATTTTCATGAACAGCCGTTTGAGGTCTGCAATCCGCTTCTCATTCCGGGCAAGCTGCTTCTTCAGGACGGTCAGCTTTTCGGTGCTTTCCACCCGAAGCTGCTCCTCCATGACCTTGCGGAAGTAGTCTTCATGACGGAGAATGTAGTCCGTCACCCGCTGAACATGACTCAGTACACGTCCTTCCAGAACCTTTACCCGGATGAAGTGTCCCTTGCACTTGCTCCCGTTCTTCTTGTGCAGAGAGCAATCAAAGAAGTCTTGACTGAAGTCCCTGTTGTTGGACGAACCATATTGCATCTTAGAACCGCAGTCAGCGCAGTAGACCATACCGGAGAAAATGCTGCTCTTGCCTGTCCGGGTCATGCGGTGACGCTGGTTACGAATCTCCTGAACCTTTTCAAACACATCATCGTCAATAATGCGCTCATGTGTATCTAGGAAGATAGCCTGATTTTCCACAGGATTCAGATGTCTCTTTTTATCCCAGATAGAGTTAGTATAGGTCTTGAAGTTGACTGTGCAGCCAGTGTACTCCCGGCGTTCCAGAATCAAACTTACTGCTCTTTTATCCCAGCGGTAAGGGTCTTCCGGGGCAGGTGCGTTTGTACTCCGGCCATGGCTCAACTTGTAGGCGGTAGGAGTCAGAACTTTATCTGCCCACAGTTGGTTCGCAATTTGGGTCGGCCCACGTCCCTCCATGCACATGGAGAAGATGCGCTTCACAATCGCAGCCGCTTCCGGGTCAACAAGCCAATGCTTCGGGTTCTCCGGGTCTTTCACATAGCCGTAGGGGACATTGACCGTCAGCGGTACTCCACGCTCTCCCTTGGCCTTCTGGACAGCCCGAATCTTGCGGCTGGTATCGCGGGCGTAAAACTCGTTGAACCAGTTCTTAATGCCCGCAAAATCGTTGTTTACGCTGTTCGGGTCAATGGTGTCGTAATTGTCGTTAATGGCAATGTAGCGAACGCCATACTGGGGAAAGGTGAAGTTTGTGTACAGACCCGTCAAGGCAGAGTTGCGCCCCAGTCGGGACAGGTCTTTTGTGATAACGATTCCTACACGCCCTGCTTCGATCTCGACCAGCATACTCTGAAAGCCGGGGCGGTCATAGTTCGTGCCAGAATAGCCATCATCAACAAAGAACACCGGGTTCGAGAAGTGGTTCTTTTTAGCGTAGTCCAAAAGGATATCCTTCTGGTTCTCGATAGAAAGGCTTTCGCCGAGTCGCTCGTCCTCCTGCGACAGTCGGCAGTAAAGTGCGGTGATTTTATTCGTTGCTCCAGACATTGTTGTGTCCTCCTTATTCTGTGGAGCAACTGTCAGTACAGGATTGGTTACCGGGTCAAGTATAGCAGAATTGGGCGCAGTTGTCATTCGTCTGCACCCTCATCTTCAAATTTTTGCTGGGCGTTCTTGGCAACAATGCGCTCCAGCTTCTTCAAAAAGGACTCCTTGCCCTCATAGCTGCCGGTCACGGTATAGGTGGTGTGACCGACTTTCTCCGTGGTAGTCAGTTCTGGAATCCAGAAGGCGGACAGGTTCTTGACATGGAGATTGCCGTTCTCATCTACATAGGAGCCGTGCTTCTTCTGCTCTTCGGTCAAGGGCTGCCGCTTGAAATAGATTTCATTTTCGGAGATGCTCACGGTTTCGCTGGCCTGCTCCTTCGGGGTATCGTCATACAGCTGGGCGAAAAATGCCAGTGCATCTTCGGGTGAGTCTTCCTCCATGAGCTGCTCGAAAATCCGCTGTTCCTCTGCCGAGAGGTTATTCCATGCGGCTTCCAACTCCTGCTCGTTGGCTGCGTTGACAAAGGCTTCGATCTCTTTTTTCATGGTGCATCCTCCTTTGGCTGCGAAAAGCGGATTTTCAAAAAGTATGGGTTTTCGTGAGAGCAAGAATCGTCCCGTGGCCACAAATTTTCAATTCTTGAAAATTCTTGCCCTTTTGGGACAGCTTCTTGTTGGGGCGTGCCTGCCCCAAACCCTGCTTAGGAGTGAGTGCGATATACTAGGAATTTATTTATTGCTTGCATCGGTTTTGTCGTTTCCCTTTTTCTTACGAGACAAACCTAAACAAAGATGCGTCGAGCCAAGGCAAAGAAATGATGAACCAAGACACAACCATACAACAGCCATAGAATTATCATTTCCACTTATGAAGCTAATAAGTGAAGCCATATATAACAGAGCAGAAGCTGCATAGAATAAGATAGATTTCTTGGTTTCTTTTTTCATAAATAATCGCCTCCACAAATCGATTTGTTGAGTCAATTATACCACGTTCTTTATCGAAATTACACCCTCTACATGGGAGAACTTGGCCGATTTACTGCGTACGTGCGTACCCATCTTCCGTATACACGTATGCGGCGATTTGCCCGAAACGCACTCTATACAGCCGTTCCCCCTCGGAGAGCCCACTACACTTTGCAGACCACAGGGATGAAAGTGTCATAGTGGGTTATTACACTTCCGCAGAAGTGCCTTTCCCTCGCCGCAGACAGCCGGGTGTGCCTTTGCGAGAGCCTTTTGTGCGGCGAACCCACATCGCCCATGGGCGATGTGAGCAGGGATTCCAAGGGGCGCAGTACCCTTGGCACACGGCTTTGGTACAAAGTCTAGTGTGTTACACCTTGATAGAGGTGTACAGACCCCCGATATGCAAAAAGTCCCATGTTCAACACCTTGACGGTGCGAACATGGGACTTGATGATTCCTCGGCCTAGCTGGGTACTCGTAACCAATCCTGACAGGCAGTTGCCATGTCATTTCTCGAAAACTGTTTTACGAATACCCAGCAAGCGGGAACTTCCTGTTTTTCTTTGGTTGCAATATGAGCCTGTTCCGCCTGCCACGCGGCAAACTCCCGTTGGCCTTCCTCACTGTTCCAGCAGGCAAGGATGGCCGGGTAGAATGCCCGTGCCAGACGTTCGATGGCTTCATCGGGATAAGGGGAAGTGTTTGTGGACTTTTTCTTTTTGTTCAACCGCACGCTCCTTTGATCGTCCCACCGTGGCAAAGCCGGGCAAGAAAATCAAAGTTCCATTTTTTATCAGGCGCAAGGGCGCGGATGCTTTCTGCCCTGCTCTTGCGGCTGGTGGCTCGTTGATGGCTTACAAGTGCCTGTCGTTATGCGATTTTTTCATCGTTCAGCAGTTCTTCAAACTGTGCCATATATGCCTTATGCTGTTTGAGAATCTTCGTGGTCTCCACTTTCACATAGGCATCATCAGGCACCTTAGGGAGATACTTCATCAGGAAATCAATATCCTGCTGGATTCGCCGGACGGCAGCTTCCAGTGCAGAATAGTTGATTTCGTAGATTCGTTTCTGCGGAGCAGGGCGGTCCTCCGGGTGCAGAATTTCGTGCACGATCTGCTTGCGGTTCGGAAAATCTGCCCTAGCAAGACGGTGCATATCGGCATCACGGACTTTGAATTGCCCGGACAGGATTTTCTCCTGCATACCGGGCACCATCTGTTCCATGATCTCTACGCCGCGCATGAACTTTTCAGAACGGGCAACATAGGATTCGCTGACATTGTTCCGCTCTGCAATCTGCTTGCGGACGCTTGTATCTGTGGCAGTGGGAGGAATTGTGTCAATTTGACACAATTCCTCCGGGGCGGTTTTCTTGGAAGCAGCCGTGTGCTGGTTGTTGCCGTTTCCACCGGGCTTTCGATGTTCCACACTGTACTGCTTTCCAATGAGGAACTTCTTCTGCTCCGGCGTGAGATTGCGCCGCCCCAGTTGATTTTTGCAGATCCATGCGAGGACTTCCTCTCGGTTCGCAAAGCGGAGCGGCATAGTAGAGAAACAAATCTCCGGGTGCTTCTTGAGAATGGCATAACGATTGTGGCCGTCAACAAGGGTGTTGCCCCAGACGATCAAAGGAGAGAGCAGCTTGCCTTCCTTGAGGATGTTTTCTTCAAGCTGCTTACACTCATCGTCCGTCAGCGGCGGGATCTGATTCTGGAACTCCGGGTCGATTTTCAGATTGATCATACGCACACTCCTTTATCTCTCCTGCTGCGTCGGTTCTTCCTCCCGGAAATAGGACGCAACATTCTGCTTTGCGGTTTTCAGCTTGAGCAGTTCGGACTTGGCTTCCTTGTACTGCTCATAGAACTGGGCCTTTTCGGATGTCAGCTGCGCATGCTCGGCTTCCAACTTGTTCGGACTTGGCAGCTTGGTGATGTTGTTTACCTTAAAATAGGCCACTGCCGCCCGGTACGCTGTCAGCTCTGCACGATGCTGTTCTTCAAAGGCTGTTGGTCGTTTTGCAGCTTTTAACTGCTGTGCAATTTTCTTGGTGTTGTTGTAAGCTGCCACCTGCTCCAACAATTTGCAAGTGGATTTCATGCGGGCATCGAGGTCGAGAACGACTTTCTTTGCACTGTCGTACTGCGTTTGCAGTTCTTCAATGCGTTGGTTGAGTGCGGCCCCGTTGAGCAGACCTTTTTCCTGCAAGAGAATTAAGGTCTGAGCCATGGCTTTGAGGTTGTGCTTCTTGCCCCAACGCTCATAGCCGATGCCCTTGCCCTGCTTCAGCTTCGCCTGAATGTCCACCAGCTTCTTGATTCGGTCGGGTTCTTCCTCAAGATTGCTGTGGAGGATAATGGGCTGGCTCTTGGCATTTTCTTTCAAGGTGGCAAGCACGAGTTCTTTCTCAAACTTGTCACCGAGGCTGTGTGCCCGGATAAACTTCTTTCTTCCGGCTGGCAGGTAGCTGAGCCGCCCACGGCTTTCCTTGACCGTGATGCCGTACCGCTGCAAGAGCCTGTCCGAGAAATCTTCAAAGCTCACTGCATTGTCCAGCACATCCGAGATCTGTTTCCGCAAAGTCTCCTTTGCGGTTTCAAACTCCGTTTGTGTGGGCTGCTGTCCGGCGGCAAGCAGGGCTGCGTTTTCACGGTCGAGTTTCATCTGACCGCGCCGTTTCATCCAGTACTCGCGCTCACTCACACGCTTTTTCGAGCTGAGCAGGTCGATCTGGTACAGCTTGGCATCCTGACACATTTCCATGACCGCGACACGCAAGTGCCGCATGGTCTGGGCTGTGCTGGAATGCTTCATGCCCTCACGCCAGTCACGGGGCTTCTGCATATAGGGCTTGCGCTCCACCTCTCGCGTTCGGACGCTGCCGATCACGATGTGGACGTGGATATTTCCCGAATAGTTGTGTCCATCAGGGTGAGTGCAGACGATGGCAGGATGAGCGGGGAAGTTGTCCTTGCAGAACTGCAAGCCAAGGGCTTGCGCCCGCTCCATGGTCAGGCCGTTCTCTACTGCGTCCTTCGGGTCGAAGCTGATGATATAATGGTGGGTCTTCACGTCCGCAGACTGTTCGTAAAACAGTATTCAACAAATGACACGGCAACTGGATGTCAGGATTGGTTACTGTTCACTCCGCTAGGCCTAAAAAGCATTAAGTCCCATGACCACACCGCCGAGGTGTTGGCCATGGGACTTTTTGTGTCTGGGAGCGGCACACCTCTATCGAGGTGTAACACACTAGACTTTGTTCCAAAGTCGTGTGCCAAAGGAGATTACGCTCCTTTGAAATTTCCGTCATCATAGAGGAAAGAAACAACCTATTAACTTTCCCATGCAGCAACAATGCTTCTTTCTGGGTTTTGAGGGTCAATAGTCACCTTTATAGGTGTTCCCTTGCTCACGAGAGGTTTGAACCAAAACCAATGGGACTGTCCATAATAAGTGTCTTTTCCAATCTTGTATTGGTACCGAATCACCCAAGGATAAATTACATCTTCATCAGCAAGGTGATAGGTACTCATGTGGAATTTTATGTGAACCCTTTTTACTGCATTAACTTTTCCGGAAACAATCTTTCCGTTTTTCAGCAGGTCTGCTTTGCGGATGTCTGTAATCCATGCTACCCCGATAATTGCCATAGCAATAAGCCACGCAGCTATGAGTGCCCCGATTCCAACTTGCTTATAGGCGATAGAAATCAGAAAAGCAACAAAAATCCCAACAGCACCAAGAATATGGAGCAAATCTTTAGAAAAGAACTTATGGATTTTTTTCATGGAAAGACACTTCCTTTCTCGGTAGACAACATTATTTATTCTATTGTATCATATGCTCTGTGTTTTTTCAAACCAAGTCAAGTGATTGGTGAAACGACATGAAATAATTGCATCTCACGACAGGTCACCGAAGATAATTGGATTTTTGCAAAAAGAGGAGTAGTGTATCGTCGAAGGATGTGTTATACTCAGTCCATGGAACAATTATGAACTTTATTGTTACTCGGCAGGGTTTGGGGCAGGCACGCCCCAACAAGATCACTTCGGAAATGCAGGTGCATTGAAGAAGTGAAGTCCCGGTGGAGCACAAGATTTTCAAGAATTGAAAATTTGTGGCCACGGGACGGTTCTTGCTCTCCACCGCTGCGCTCAAAACGCATTTCCGAAAGTTGTTTCCGAATTGTTAAGACGCAGAAATAAGTAGAAAGTTCCACTGCTCGTGTATGTGAATCGCCGTTTGACCCGAACGAAGTTCCTGCCCTTGTTTTGCAGCGGCGTTGGCCGGAAAGCCGGTATCACGTTCGGACGGCTCATGAAATTTTCAAGGTACGGCTTCCCGGAAAAGAAAAATACCGCCCACGCAGTACAGGCGAAGGATTTTGTCGGGTGAAACAGACGGCAAAATGATCGGGTGTGTTGCGGGGCGGTAAATCTTCGCAGGAAATAAAACCGCACAGAATCGTTTCTTTACAGAAATCTCTGTGGATTTGTTGGGAATGATAACATAAGTACGAATGCGTGTCAACACTTCAGGATAATGAATACATCAGATGAACGAAACACACAAAGCACAAGCGAAAGCAAGGCTGCGTTTTAGAAGAATGTTTTAATTTTCGCAGTTCAGGCGGACTTGGACGGTAAACACACCGTCTTTCTTTTTCGTATAGAAGTCACCATGATTTTCCTGAACGATACGATTTATGTTCTTTAGTCCGTAACCGTGATACTCTCCGATGCGGATTCCGCGAGAAGTATCACTGTATGGGTTTTCCAGCCGATAGAAGAGGCTTCGATACTGTTTGCGCAGCTGTAAATGAATGGTTCGCTGCTCCGCTGGCAGACTGCAACAGGCTTCAATGGCATTGTCGAATGTATTTCCGATGATGATGCTCAAAGACAGTGATGAAATCGTCAAAACTTCAGGAATCGTCACATCCAGTTTGACCTTGATGTTATTCTTCTCTGCGATTCGCAGGTAATAATTCAAAAGAGCATCCACAACAGGGTTTCCGACAGCAGAAACATTTGTGGAACGCTCAAAAATATCCGTGGCAGCTTGTGCAATCTTGTGAAGTTCTTCGGTATCGCCGTGTTCTGCAACTGCCTGCATCGCCAGAATGTATTTCTTCACATCATGCCGTAGAGAACGGACTTCTTCCTGACGTTCTTTGAGCTGCTGGTAGTATTCCATTTGAAGATTGTACTGCTGCTCGTTGAACTTGACTTTGAATTTTTCTAGCTCATTTTCCCGGAGAGCTTCCACATAGAACACAATCAGGATGTTTATAAGGAGAAGCACCGCCATAAGACCGACCATATAATCCGGGAAATACTCATCCGCAGCATGATACTGTGCCACATAACAGACAGCAATACTTGCGATTTGAATCGCAATGATCGGCAGCAGCCATAGGATGCGCAGAGCATTTCCTTTTCGGCTAAAAAAATGTGAGATCAGGACTACGAGTGGAATTTGAATCAGGTTTGAAAAAACAACATAGACCAACCGTGCTGCCCCAGCCTGCATCAGAATGTCGGTATCCGGGATGCGCAGCCCAATCAAAAGCATTGCAAACACTTCCACCAAAGCAATCAGTGTGAAGAAAGCTCCGCTTGCAAAAACCGCCTGCCACGGTCGAACCTCATAGAACAGCAATGCAAGGAAAAATCCGCCAACTAAAAGATAGATCGTGCGCTGCGTTACCCAATCCGGGAATAAACTCAAAGCGCACTGCCCAGCGATCAAGAGTGCAACATATGACGCATAGAACCATCTTGAAACAGGTTCTTTTTTAGAAAACAGCCGACCGATAAAAAGCAGCAACAGGGCAATGTTGGCAAAGCTCCCTGCAAACTCAACGAAATAATATAGCATCATCTTCCCAAATAAGCGTTGAAGTTCTGATTGAACTCCTGACGCTTCCTCCTGCTGATCGGCAGCTGATGTCCGCTGGAAAGAAAAACAGCGGTTCCCGTAGCGTAAACAATGTGTTCCATGTTGACGAGATAACTTTTGTGTGGTGACACAAAGCACCGTTTTGGAAGCTGCTCCAAGGCTTCAGGAATGCTCATTCGCAATGTAAGGTCTTGCTCCTTGCAGTGAATCAGAACTTTATGTCCGTGGCTTTCCAGAAAGTAAATGTCCGATGTTTCCAAGGACATGGTAATACCATCGTATTCGATCGTAAAATGTTTGGAGTTCAGTTCCTGAAGGACGGCATCCATTGCCGCAGCGAACAGTGTCTGATCCAAAGGTTTGACAAGGTAGCGGAATGCAACGCCATATCCCTGCACAGCGTACTCATGCCGCTTCGTGACAAATACCACCAAAGGATGCTTCTCCATTTGGATCAAAGACTGCGCCAACTGAAAACCGTTGGATGGCATCTCGATATCGAGCAGCAGCAAATCGAAGGATTTTTTCTGCATTTGCAATTCGCTCAGAAGTTCATTCCCATCCATGTAAGTCTCAATGTCAAAGCAGCCTTGCACATCGTACTGCTGGACGCTTTGAACAATGCCATCAAGGTCTGACTTCTCATCATCGCAGACTGCAACGTGGTACTTCAGCATTTCGACAACCTCCACAAAATAATGTCCTGCTACTATTATAGACTGTGCAAAGGCTCCTTACAAGTAGCCTGACCTACCACTTTTGTCACCAGAACGACCAGTTTTGCCAAACCTCTTGATTTTGCTGAAATTTATGATACAGTGAAGCAAAAATCAGAAGATAAGGTGGCGCAACTGCAATGTGGGAACGCACGCTGTCTCAAAAATTAGTCCGTCTTTTCTGCGAGCAAAAAGTGATAGATGAAGCAAAGGCGGATGCGTATGTCTATGGGTACGAGTTGCTCATATCATCTGTTGTGAGCATTCTGCTTGTTATTCTCATCGCTGCTGTGTGTGGTGATGTGCGGTACGCACTTTCATTTTTGATCGGGTTTATCCCACAGCGAATCTACATTGGTGGATATCACGCAACGTCGCACACCAGATGCTATCTGGCGTTTACCGGACTGGCACTTATCTGCATTTTGCTAAGTAATGCAATCGCAGCAAATCACCTTTTTCGTATCCTGACAACAGCAGCTCTTTTGGTCATCTCCATCTTTCTCTCTCCTATCGAAGCAAAGAATAAGTCTTTAGGTGAAAAGAAGAAGTCAAGTTACAAGACAATCGCATCTATTCTTTCATCAATAGATTTCCTGCTTGCCATTTTTAATGTGCTTCCGTATACACGTCATGTAGTTTGCTACTATCTCTCCAAATGGGTATTGATTGTATTCTCAACAATTCCTTTGGTTCAACAAAAATTTAATGCCAACTTTTGTAGATAGGGAGGTGATAACATGAAAAAAAACAAATGGGTGCTGCTTCTTATCGCTTTTGTTGCATTTTTGGTATTGGTTTATTTTATTGGTGCTTGCCTTAATGCAACGGCAGAGGCATTGACAATTATTTCTCTCTGCATCGGCATACTGGTCATTTATTTAGTCGTAAAAGCAATCAAATCAAAATAAGGAAAGGAAAATGTGATCATGAGTACAAGAAAATTTATCAAAAAACTTACGGCGAGTCTGCTTTTTATTGCGGTTGTAATGTCGTTTGGCGTTCAGTCTGCCTTCGCTGAATCGAATTCACCGAAAGCTACCGTTAAGAACAACGTTGTTACTTTTAGCAATCTCGATCAACTGAAGGCAAACGAGAAGCTCACAATTGCGGTAGTTGACAGTAATGGTGATCCAGCAACTATTACTATCGAGTCAGTGGACAATTCAATTTCTCGTGTAGCGAAATCGTCGAATTCTTGGAAGGTTTCGTATAAGGGAGTGGTGATTCATGCATATTTTTATATGACAGTGACGAATAACAAAGTCACAAATGCATGGGACTATTCGATTACAACTTTGGGTTCCACATATAGTGATGCAAGTTTGACGTATAACTCCAGTTCGGCAAAACTCACCTTTACCAGTAACGCTTATAATGGTATTGCTTCTCATACTTGCTGGCTGAAGGGAACTCCTCGCGGAACAAACAATGAAGTCGATGTAACGTATTCTATGTAATGTGGAGGACAATATGAAACAGAATTCACAAAAACTGATTTTTTTCCTGAGTAAAATTACATGTGCTTTTGCAATGGCGATTGCAGTCTTAAGTGTGAATAGCACCTGCTGCTTTACAGCGTATCAGCCGGATGTCCCTGAATCGCTTGATCGCAACTAAACTCATATGATAGACATTACCCATTGCTATCATGATATTTTGTATTCGTATGATTCCGGTGGACACCTTATGGATACTACAAAATCGTACCATCAAGCTGTGGGAGGCTAAGAATGAAAAAAGGCAAAAGCAACTTTTTTCTTATTGCTCCTTTTGCTCTTTGGGGCTGCATTTCAGTATGGACTAGTAATCTTGTCCGATTGACAGATAAAAGCGCAGTACCTTATGCTTGGGCTTCTTTGTTTTTCTCATATGGAATCGTAGCAGTGCATTATATCCAAGTGGCAGTATCCTCCAAAGGCTGTAACAATGCCGAAAACGAAAAAATTGCATGGGTTCAGCTTGGGCTTTCAACTTTGTTCTTGATAGTAGCTGTTGTTCTAGCTATTCAATGAAGGAAAGCAACGTAATCACCCAAAGCAGTGTAAGGTCACAATATTTTCTATTCCAACAGTATTCTAGTAGTTTCAGCATTTGTATGGTTCACATTTATTTGCCGAGGAGTATACACCTGAAGGGGAAAATTTAATGAAGGTGATTCCAATGGAGCTTTAGTGTATTGAGTGAAGAAAAAAATAAATTAGGAGGCAGTATACTATGACTAACAAAATCAAACGGCTGATTTCCATTCTATTGGTCACGGTTTTATTTCTCCTGACCATTCAGCCAGCATTTGCAACTGGAAATAAGAGAAAGATCGATGATTATTCGATAGAAGAACTTCTCAATCTTTCTGTGCAAGAACAAGAGAATCTCGGATTTTATGTTTTGGCCGAGGTTCCAATGCGCATTCCTGTTTCTAATACAGACGGCTCAAGAGTTGTATCGTATATTGATGGAACATGGAGAGTTCTTTATACAGAGGCCAATGGATTGGGCTTTTATATGAGTGGAACTACCGTCGGTATTGGCCCGGATTTAATAAAAAATGTTTCAGGAACGGATTACTACACGAGCTATTCCGATAACATCGAACGAAGCTGCCCATTTTCAACGACAGCACTAGTTCCAGAACAAAGTATATATAATACAACCTATACATATGACTTCTATGATGTTGGAACTTATCTTGATTGCAGCGTTGGGTGTTATTTTGGAGTGGTTGGCTCAAGCAAACCAATCTATTGGAGTGCAACTACACAAGTTACCATCCCGAAATTATGATTTTGACCAGCTATGGATGAAATTGTTTTTGAACCCAGTGATGTCAATATGTTAGCAGCTTTAGGCATCGTCGAAAGTGTAAAGTTGTTTCCGTTTATGTTATCAATGGGAGAACTTCAATATGCTTGCGATTCAGAATATCGTTGCAAACAATTCGTGAATTGCCTTTCAGAATATTATCCTGACAGCCAAATTGAAGCTAGACAACTGTGGTCGAAATATCATGGTACAGCGAATGCGGTTCAATGTGATATGATAAATCATAAGCCACTGCGTGTTTGGGTCAGGAGTTCTGCCGATTGTTGGTGCGGCATTTATTATATTTGTTACTATGCAGCAAAGTATGGTACAAATAGAATTTTGCTTGCATCCAGAGAAGGTCTGAAAGAATTTATGGAAGGGAAAACCGATAAGATCTCACAAAAGTATTTGACGGAAGAAACTATTACTGAGTATGCCAAAAGATGGGGAAAGCTATTAAACGAAAACACCTCCATGCGTATTTGGCATGCGAACGATGTTAAAAGCGTTAACATAGATTATTTCGACCAGAGAATTATTAGTTTAGTATCGAGAATTCCTATTTCGGTTGGTGAACTTACCGCAGACGTATTAAAAGCGATTTCTGCTCCGGTAAGTGACTGGTATGTCATGAAACGCATAGAAGCACTTTTGAAAAAGGGTGTTCTTCAAGTCGTTATTCCAAACAAAATCTTTTATAATACCATCGTCCAGCTAAACGAAGAATAAAGGAATCCGAGCAAGTCGGCCCAACAGTCACCTCATTTCAACGAGAGGGGTGGCTGTTGGGTCAATTGTTCAAAAAGAAAAACTGAAGATAATAAAAAGTCTTGATTTCTCCATCAAAACATGGTATATACATTATACGAAACAGTGCTTTGAAAGAACGCTCCACCGTTCAATGACGTGTAAAGAGAGGTGCTTGCCATGACCGCTGTGATCTACGCCCGCTATTCCAGTGATAACCAGCGCGAAGAATCCATCGAAGGCCAGATTCGTGAATGCACGGCCTATGCCGAAAAGAATGACATCACTATCGTCAAGCACTACATTGACCGCGCCATCTCTGCCAAGACGGATAATCGCCCTCAATTCCAACAGATGATAAAGGACAGCGACAAGAAGCTGTTTGATATTGTTCTGGTCTGGAAACTTGACCGCTTTGCCCGGAATCGCTACGACAGTGCCCGGTATAAGACCCAGCTGAAGAAGAACGGTGTCAAGCTCATGTCGGCTACGGAGATCATCTCCGAGGGGCCAGAGGGTATCATTCTGGAATCGGTTCTGGAGGGCTATGCAGAATACTACTCTGCCGACCTTGCCGAAAAGGTTGTCCGTGGACAGACAGAGAACATCCTGAAAGGCCGCTGCAACGGTGGTCGTGGAACGTTTGGATATACGCTGGATTCCGAGCGGAAATTTCACATCGACCCGCTTGCCTCCCCTTTCGTGCTGGAATCGTTCACGAAGTATCGGGATGGCCTCACGATGAAAGAGATTCGGGACTGGCTGAATGAAAACGGCATCAAGAACCCGGTCGGAGGCGAATTTACTTACAACAGCGTGGAGCACATGCTCAAAAACCGGCGTTATATCGGAGAACTGAAATTCCGGGATGTGGTCGTGCCGGATGCGATTCCGCCCATCGTGCCGCTGGAACTGTTCGATGATGTGCAGGAAAAGATTGCCAAAAACAAGAAAGCCCCTGCCCGAAGAAAGGCAGAGGACGATTACCTGCTGACAACCAAGCTGCACTGTGGTTGCTGCGGTGCGCTGATGTTTGGCGAAAGCGGCACAAGCCGGACGGGAGAAGTCCACCGCTACTATAAATGTGCCACGGCCAGAAAGAAGAAGGGCTGCAAGAAGAAAACTGTCCGCAAACAGTGGCTGGAAGATCTGGTGGTGAACCAGACCATGCAGCTTGTCCGGGACGATGCCGCCATGGAATCCATTATCGCCAAGGTCATGGAGCTGCAAGACCGAGAGAACACCAACCTTCCTCTCTATGAGAAACAGCTCCGGGATGCAGAATCGGGTATCCAGAATATGCTCAACGCAATTCAAGCCGGAATCCTCACCAGTTCCACCAAGGAACGGTTGGAACAGCTCGAAGAAACCAAGCGTGAGCTTGAAGCCCGCATTGCGGAAGAAAAGCTGGCAAAGCCAAAAATCAAAGAGGAATTTATCCGTTTCTGGCTGATGCGCTTCCGTAAACTGGACATGAGCCTGAAAGACCAGAGGCAAGCGTTGGTGGATACGTTCATCAATTCGATTTATCTGTACGATGATAAGGTTTTGATAACCTTTAACTATAAAGAAGGTACACAGACCATCACGTTTGAGGAAGCGGCCCAAGCCGCATCAAAGGAAAATGGTTCGGATTTGGATTGCTTTACTGCACCAATAAAAGAGCGTTGAATCGTAGGATTTGGCGCTCTTTTTCGTTATGTAACCCCGAAAATTCGGGGCTTGCACGGTCAATGCACGGTTTTTGCACGGTCGGCGTTTTCGTGGGAATCCTCTGCATGGGCTGGAATTGCCTTGAAATGCGTGGTAAATTTTGCATCAGGTCAGAAGAGCCAGACGGAGCTGCGCCTTTACTTCGGGGTCTGCGTTCTTCAGAAGTTCCAGCAGAGCAGTCATAGAGATGGTCGGTTCGCCTGCGGCGGGTACAGCCTGTGGGCTGGGGCTTTCGGACTTAGCATAGAACCCTTCCTCGAACTTCTTCCCCAGTTCAACACGAGAGGACTGCTGGATATGGGCGTAGGTGTTCACCAGCATATCTGCCGTAGCGTGTCCAGTGGTTCCCTGAACGGCCTTCACATCGCCGCCGGAGATCATCAGCTGATAAGTCGCACTGGAATGCCGCAGACCGTGGAACACAATACGAGGGAACTCCGGGTGTGCATCCTGCCATTTGAGGAACTTCTTGCGAATCAACACAGGCTCTACCGCCAGACCGTTGGGCAAACGGAACAGCATTCCACTGTCATGGTAACGTGTTGGGTCTTTCCTCTCGTCTGCCGCCAGCTGCTTCAGCCACTTCTTCAATTCCTCTTTCAGAGCAGAGGTCATGAAGATGGTGCGGCAGGAAGACGCCGTTTTGGTACTCTTCAAAATGAGGGAAGTGGTGCTGCGCTCCAGCTTGTCCGGGAATATCTTGATGATGCAACCATCGTCCACTTGATTTAGGGCTTCTTTCCGCACCCGCTGCATGGACTTGTTGATACGGACGGTTCCGATGCCATCTGCTGCGTCAAAATCGAGATCTTCCGGGGTCAGACCTACGATCTCGCCCTCTCGCAGTGCGCCCACCAGTGTGAGGTGGACTGCCAGATGCAGGATGGGGTCCTCCATGCTGTCCAGAGCCGCCCTCATTTCCTCTACCGTCCAGATGGTGCGCTCCTGCGTAGACTTCTTGGGGCTGTCCACGGGAACAGGGCTTTTGACAAGGATGCCCCACTCTACGGCATACTGGAAGGCAGTGCCCAGCAGCCGGTGCACCTCATGGATCGTTGTGCCGGAAAGGAAACGCTGCTTCTGCTTTTCGGTCAGTTCCTGCTTCTTGCCCTCGATATACGAACCACAGGGCGTTTTGCTCAGGGTCGTGTAGAGGTTCTCCATGTGGTAGGGCTTGAGCTTCTGCATCTCCATGCTACCGATATAGGGGATAATGAGATTCTGAATGGTGGAAAGGTTGGATTCGTAGGTTTTGGGTGCCCACTTGTGCTTGCTGCACTGTTTCGGCAGCCAGTCCAGCAGGAACTCTGCCACCGTTACCGAGGACGGAATCAGGAAAGTGCCAGCGGCCAGTTCATGCTCGATTTGCTTTTTTCGGTTCGTTGCCTCCTCTTTTGTGGGAAAGCTCTCCCATTTGTCGCAGCTCTTGCCGTGCTCATCTTCGTAGGTGTAGCGGACGCTGTAAGAGTTGCCGCGCTTCGTAATATATGCCATACTGTTTGCCTCCTTATCAAGCTGCCCGGTAGAGCCACGCATCGAAGCTGTCCTTCGGCACACGGATGCTTCCGCCTACTCGCAGGACACGGAATTCGGTAGTGCTGTTGCACAGATTGTAAGCAGAGCGCAGGCTGATGGCCAGCATTCGTGCGATCTCTTCCACCGTGTACACCAGTTTCGTGGTTGCCGGGCTGTCAGTCGGAGACTTGACGGCATTGGTTTGAGTGACCACTTCCATTGTAGTGGGATTCGAGTCCTTTTGCAAGAACTTTTTCGTATAATCGGAAGATTGCACAGGGACGGTCATAGAATTACGGTCAAAATCCATAAGCATTGCTCCTTATATTGTCATATCATCTAAAAATTCAGCTTAAAGTTCTACATCTTGCCCACGCTTACGGTTTTGCTGCGGCACATTCATGGTGTGCTCCTGCTTGGGGGCAAGAATCTTTTCCAGAAAGCCACGCACCAGTTCGGGCGCACGGTGGAGAGCATCCAGATAGGGTTTCACGTCGTACCACAGGTCGTGGTACTTGTTGCTCCAACGAACGGCCTCTTTCTTGGCGGTGGAAAGTTCTTCTTTCAGGCGGCGGTTCTCCACATCCATCATATAGCCGTGGTCGGCTTGCTTTTTCAGCTTGGAAAATTCTTCTTCGGTCAGCGAGTAGTTGCCGAGGAAGGTGCGCTTGCCGATATAATCCAGATCACGCGCATGAATGAGGGCTTCTTTCGTGAGCGTGGTCTTTTTCTGAATGGAGGCAAGTTCTTTCTCCTTTTTGGAGAGGGTCTGACTGGTTTTAGCAAGCGATTGTGCTTGCTGGTCGGCTTGGGCGGTCAGGCTGTCCAGCCGCTCCTGCTCCCGCTGGACTTTGAACTGGGTGACGGTCAGGTGTTCTTCGGTGCTGCCACGCTCGCCGCGCTCCACATCGGTATACCCAGCATTGTGCATATAGTTGAAGAAATCGTCTTGCAGGATGCTGTACGACTTCTTCAGGACTGGTTTGCCGTTCTTTTGCAGGACGGGCTCTCCAGCATCGTCCAGCAGGGGCTTGGATGCCCACTTCTTGCTCCGGCTGACCTGCATGACGGTCTCCTTGACTGTGCCGACCAGTGCCTTGTCCTTGCAACGTTTCGACCAGAGGATCTGCTTTTCCACCACAGGTATATAGACCACATGGAGGTGGTAGTGGTAAACTTCGCGGCCTAGTGCTTCGGTCATGGCACGGTTGATCTCATCGGCGTGCATGACTGCCGAGAGGATATACTGCTCACCACCCACGATTTGAACGGCTGCTTTGTAGGCATCCTCATAGAACTGCTTGGCGAACTCGTAGCCACCGTGATTGTCAAAATAGGCCGAGTTAACATCAAAGACAAGCTCGCAATAATGGGTGGCATCCGGCTTCAGGCCGCGCGTGGAAATCGTACCAGCGGTTTCCAGTTGGGCGAACAGGTCAGTATAGCTGGCGGTTGGCTTTTTGAAGTGGACGTTCCATGCAGCGCGCTGGGGGATAATATCGGGGTTCCGATAGCTGTCCTTTTCACGCTCATTGTGCTGCTGGGTGTTGCCAACGGCCTTGTCCGAAACGGCGAGATTTCGGACACTGGTGCGGTCAATACCATCGTTTCTTGCCAAAGGGCATCCCTCCTTTCGGGGTTCAGAGGAAGGTGACGGGGACGGAGATGCACTTCTTCGGAAGTGTAATAACCCACTATGACACTTTCATCCCTGTGGGCTGCAAAGTGTAGTGGGCTCTTCGAGGACTCTCCGAGGGGGAACGTCTCCTGCGGGAGAGCTACGATCAAGTTCGCACAATGCGAACTTGATCGCTCCGTACGCATCTGAAAAAATTGCGTACGGACTTCAAATAACCTGTACGGTTCGTACGACGTACAGAAATCAGAAATATAAACGATAATTCGTCTTAATTTGCTTCAATTCGCCGTACAGGTGCGTACAAGTACAGACCGTACAGGTTGTACGAACTTCTTCCGTAAAAAATGCACTTTTTACGGGCAGGGGTGGACAAGCGGCTCGATGCCTACAAAACCCCGCACCCTGCGGCCACCGGGCAGGTAGATGTTATGTACTGCACCAGAGTACCCAGCGTGGGAACTCTGGTGTTTTTTGCTTCCTGCCTGAATATACGGAGAATTTTGCGGAAAGGGCAAAAAAGCAGCAGAACTGCAACGGAAAAAGAAAAAAGCCCTTGCTGGTTGCAGAGTTGCTACAGCTCTTTTTAATAAAGAAAAATTTATCACTGCCAGACGAAACACGCGGTCGAGAAACAAAAGCCCCGAAAACTGGATAGTTTTGATAGAAAACACAGGAAAAACCTGTGGAAAAGGTTGAATTGAAGGAAAACGAACAGCTTATTGTTGCATTGAACAGTCAAAAAGTGCATAATAAAGGCAGACAACGACCTGTGAGGAGGCTTTGGCGTTGAAAACAGAAAGCGGCAAGGAAAAGCGGATGGTCCAGGAACTGGACCTTTTGAAAAAACATCAGAAAATATCAGTAAAAGAACTGGCAGCAGCGCTTGGGGTATCTGAGATGACCGTGCGGCGCGATTTGGAACTGCTGCGCAAGAACCATGTGCTGGAGCGTAGCTATGGTTATGCCACGCTGGTAGAAGGAGGAAACGGCTATTCCTACGAAGGCGAAAACTACGATCTGCGCCGGGCACGGCTGGAAAATTTTGCGGAGAAAGACCGCATCGCCAAATATGCAGCTTCTCTCATCCGCCCGGACGACTGGGTGTTCCTCGACAACGGCACCACCGTTTCACGGATGACGTTCTACCTGCCCACAGATTTTGAGTATACGGTGCTCTGCTACAACTTCCTCATCCTGGCTGAATTGCTCAAACACTCGAATATCAAGGTCATTTTTCCCGGCGGCTACTACCACCCCGAGGATTATAACTTTACTTCCCCGGAGGCTGTGGAGTTCATCCGCCGCCACCGGGCCAACAAGGCCTTTCTCTCGGTGTCGGGGGTCCACCAGAGTTTGGGCATCACCTGCATCAACGCCAACATCGTGGAGAACAAAAAGGCTATGATTGAATCCTCAGCCCAGAACATCATTCTGGCGGATTCCAGCAAGTTCGGGCTGGTAAAGGCCAACCACTTTGCGGACATCCCGGATATGGATCTGGTCATCACCGATACCAACCTTCCTACCGGGTGGAAAAAGATCCTGGCAAATGCACAGACGCAGCTCAAAATGGTCTGATAAAATGAAGATGAGGGGGCTGTTGCAAAATGCAGCACTCTATATTTTAACGGTAATACGCGATAATTTAAACTGTAATCTTACATAAAGAAAAGCAAGTGCAACACTTTTTCTCGAAAACCAGAATTTTTTGATGGAGATGTGATGCACTTGCTTTTTGTATTGTTCACTTTTTCGCTTATTTTTGAAATTGTTATAGCTATTTGTGTTGCGCTATTTTGCAACAGCCCCTTTTTGTGTTCATTTGAACATGACTTGAGGGAGCGGGATATAACTTTTTGTGCTTGATAGGCGGGTGAAAGCCGTCTGGACGAACCGAAAAATTCAAAAGAACCTTGTTTGAATAAACAAAATATGACGTAGAAAAGATTTTTTGCGACGATGCTGGATACTTGAGCCAAGGAGAAAAGAATACAATGCAAAAATGTTCAAAAGAACAAAAATAGCATGATTTTAATGGCGCAAATGAACAAAATATGCCCGGAAATGTGTGCAATGTCATGAAATGAAACAAAAACTATTGACGAATCCGGGAGAGAATGTTATTCTCTGCTCAGAGAACGAACAAACAGTATGTTTGAATAAACAGAGAGGAGCAGAGCTGTGAGACTGACAGAGATAACAGACGACCTGACGGGCGCTGCTGATTCCGGCAGTTACTTCACCGCACGAGGCCGGAAGGTGCGTATCTGTACGAATGGACGGTGCAGTCTGGAACATGAGACCGACGAGATCCTGACCGTGAACCTCTCTTCCCGCAACACCGCGCAGGACAAGGCACGGCAGCTCCACGCAGACCTTCTGAGACGGCTCGAGCCGGGCGGCTTCTATATGAAGAAGATTGGCACGGGCTTCCGGGGCAATGACTCCTACGAGCTGGACGGTCTGCTGGACGGCTGGCCGGACTACAATGTGTTCATTGTGGACAACGCTCCCGACCTCGGTACCTTTACCCTTTATGGCAACCAGTACTGTGAGGGCGAGATCCTCCCCAAGTCGGTTTATGCCAACGACCCCATCTTCCCACCGACGGAATCCTACATCCCCAAAATTCTGGGAAAGGACACCGACAAGAAGATCGGTCTGGTGGACATCGACGCAGTAAAGGGCAGCGAGGAAACGCTGCTGGCCGCTGTGGAACATCAGCTGGCCGAGGGAACACGCATTCTGGTGTTCGACGCCATCACCCGGGCAGATGTCCTTCATCTGCTCAAGACGCTGGCGCCCCGATACCCCAAGGTGTTCTGGACCGGCTCTCTGGGCATCGCGGATGGTCTGGCCGAATATCTCTACGGCCCGGCGCAGACTCACACCTTCCCTGTGCGGGACATCCGAAGCCTTTGCTTCTGTGCTTCGGCCTACGACATCGCTCATAAGCAGATCACTTATTCTGCGGAGCGTGGGCTGCAGACCGTGCCGCTGGACATCGACGCCTACATCGAGGGCGGCAAAGAGGTGCCGCAGCTGGCCGCAAAGCAAGCAGAGCAGCTGCTGGGGCAGGGGAGCGTCATCCTCTTCCCGCAGGTGGAAAAATATTCCTACAAGCCCGGCACCAGCAAAGCTATCATGGAGTGCTTTGCACAGGCTGCGGCAGCGTTTGACCACGATGCCGCATTCGACCGGCTGGTCATCATCGGAGGCGAGACTTCGCAGGGCGTGCTCCGGCAGTTCGGTGTTGAGCATCTGCAGCTCGGCTGCGCACTGGAACCCGGCGTGGCACAGGGCCTGATGCTGGACGGCTGCTTCGCAGGCCGGGAGTTCGCTCTCAAGGGCGGCAGCATGGGCCGTGAGGATACGCTGGAAAAGATGCTCTGCCGGAAGGAGGTCGTTTACTGATGGAATATAAATCGATCGTCTGGCCGAAACCGGCCGATGACATCATCCGCTACTCGGCACTGGTCTACCAGAAGGGTTTGGTAAGTGCAGCGGGAGGAAATGTCAGTGCTCGGCTGGGAGGTGATATGCTCATCACCGGCAGCAACGTGCCGCTGCGGGCAGTCACCTACGAAGGTCTTGTGCTCTGCGATGCTGAGGGGCATGTCAAGCGAGCAGCGCAGGGGCTGAAGCCCTCTAAGGAGACGCGGTTCCATCTGGATGTCTACCGCCTCCGCCCTGAGATCAACTATATCATCCACGCCCACCCCACCTATTCGGTGCTCTGGACGCTGCAGAAAAAGCCGCTGCCCCTCTACACCGAGTCGGCAAAGCTCAAGCTCGGCGAGGTGCCCATCGTGCCCGACCGGGCACCCGGTTCCACAGAGCTGGCCGATGTCGTGGCAGAAACGGCGGCCAACGCATCGGCGGACACAAGGGCTTTCCTGATGGAAGGCCACGGCATCCTCGTTATGGGCAAGACCATGGAAGAGTGCTTCGATCAGGCAGAGCTGTTGGAAGATACAGCCAAGATCGCGTTCCTGCAGCAGTTGGCCTGCCTCCGCTGAGGCTTTGATAATTACGAACTGTAAACACAGGATATAAAAACAAAAAGAAAAAGGAGAATAATCTTATGAGCACCAAGAAAATTTCCCGCCGTGATTTCCTGAAGGTAGCCGGAATCTCCGCTGCTGCCATTGGCCTGACCGCCTGCGGCGGCTCTTCCAGCACCGCAGCTTCCACCACCGGCAGTGCAGGCTCTGCTGCTGCATCGGCTGAGAGCGCTACTTTCTCGGTCACTGCAGACGTCACCGGTGACCGCGCCCCCTATGTGGAACGCTTTGCTGAACTCATCTCCGACAAGACCGGCGGCCGCTATCAGGCTAACGTCATCGCCGCAGGCTCTCTGGGCAACGGCTCCGACATGGCACAGATGCTGCAGATGGGTACGCTGGATGTGCTGATGAGCGACGATATGACCATAGACGGCGTGCTGGACGGCGCACTGGGCTTCGCATGGCTGCCCGGTCTGGTGGCTGACTACGACGAGGCGGATAAATACTACCTCAAGGGCTGGATCGCCGACGAAGTGGCCAAGATCATGGAGCAGAACAGCCTCATCCGCATCTCTTCTTACTGCAACGGCTTCCGTCAGGTGGGCAATATCGTCCGCCCCGTCACCGAGATGTCTGACTTGGCCGGCCTGAAGATCCGCACCCCGTCCGTCGCCTCTGTTGTCTCTTTCTATGAGAAGTGCGGCGCACTGCCCGTCATGATCGCCGGTTCTGAGGTGCTGAATGCCCTGCAGACCGGTACCGTCGATGGTCTGGACAACGCGGTCTTCAATTACACCAACCAGGGCATTCTGGATGTCATCACCCACATCACCGAACTCAACTACTGCTACTCCGGCGGCTGCTTCATCGCAGGCGCTCCCTTCTGGGAAAAGCTGAGCGACGAGGACAAGGCCGCCTTCAAGGAGGCTGCACAGGAGGCTTCTGACGAGTTCACCGAGTTCTTCCGTGAGAAGACCGAGAAGGTCACCAACGACGGCGTGGCCAGCGGCCAGTGGACCGTGGATCAGCCCTCCGATGATATGAAGGCTAAGCTGCAGGAGATCTACCAGCAGATCTGGGAAGAGAGTCGCGGCTCCTACAGCGACGAGATCATGGACGCCATCACCAGCGGTGATTACAAGAACAAGTAAGGCTATGTGGCGCTCCATATTTTGATGTAAAGTGATTCTGCCGCCTTGCGGGGAGTGCCCGGGGGCGGCAGTTTATGAAAGGAGGCAAATGCTGTGAACAGCAATAACAAAACGCTGCAGGGCTTGAAGAAAGTCAACGACAGACTGTTGGGCATCGAGATCTTCCTGCTGGCTCTTATCACAATTCTGCTGGTCGCGGCCATCTTCATCGAGGTGGTTTGCCGGTATTTCCTGTTTATCTCTGCCGCGTGGGCAGAAGAGTTCACCCGCTATCTCTTCATCTGGTTGACCTACATCGGCTCAGCCTACGCCATCTGCGACAACAGCCACACCGAGATCGATGTGCTCAAGCAGGTGCTTATGAAGATCAAGGGCCCGGCCCGCGAAAAGTGGCTCAAGGCGCTGGAAGTCGCAGCCATCGTTTCCACTTTTGCATTCCTGGTCGTCTTTGCCAAGCTCTTCTTCGACTATATGATGAAGATTTTCGGTACCACCCAGACTTCGCCCACCATGCGCATCCCCATGGGCTGGGTCTACCTGCCGGTGTTTGTAGGCATCGTGCTGGCAGCCCTGCACGAGGTGTACATGCTTGCAGCCTGCCTGCTGGGCGGCGATAAGAAGTCTGCCGCCGAGGCGGACAACTGAGAAAGAGGGTGAAATTATGACAGCGCTTCAAGCTTTGCTTATCTTCCTGATCTCCTTCATGGTGGTGGCCGTCCTGTTCAAAATGCCGGTCTCCTTTGCACTGGGCACATCCTCTCTACTGGTGCTGGCTTTTGGCGGCTACAATCTGGTCACTGTGCCCCAGTTCGCGTTCTCCGGTCTGGACAGCTTTGCTCTGCTGGCCATCCCGTTCTACATCTTCGCCGGTGTCATCATGGAATACAGCGGCATCTCCAAGATGCTGATCGACTGGATCAAATCTTTTGTGGGTCGTATCCGCGGCGCCACCGGCGTCATCACCATCTGCGCCTGCATGGCCTTCGGCGTTCTGACTGGCTCGGCCATGGCTACCATCTCCGCCATCGGCAAGATGATGGTGCCCGAGCTGGAAAAAGAGGGCTATCCCAAGGCTTATAACTCCGCTTTGCTGGCGGCTACCTGCTTTCTGGGCATTCTCATTCCCCCGAGTGTCCCCGGCATCATGTACGCTCTGGCCTCCGGCGGTAAGATCTCTGAAATCTGGATGTCTACCATCGGCCCTGCCTTCATTTTTGCAGTGGGCTACTTCGTCATTAACTACTTCCGCATCGGCCGTCATCAGGTCAAGCCGGAAAAGGTCAATATGGCGTTCAGTGAAAAAGCCCGTCAGATCGGCAAATCCACCTTCTACGCTATCCCGGCCCTGCTGATGCCCATCATCATCTATGGCGCTATCTACGGCGGCTTCTGCACCGTTACGGAGGCAGGCGCTGTGAGCTGCGTCTACGGTATCCTCTATTTCGCCGTTCTGAAAATCATCAACAAAAAGAAGATCCAGATCACCTTCTGGCGCTGCTGCGCCATCGCCGGTGCGTCCACTGCCGTTATCGGTCTGCTGAACGCCTTCTCCGCTGTGGCCGGCAAGGTCATGACGCTGGCCGGTATCTCCTCCTTCCTGTCCAACCTGATCACGGCCAATATCTCCAGCCGCTGGGGCTTCCTGCTGATGATCAACATCCTGTTCATCTTCATGGGCACATTCATGGACATTAACGCCACCATCCTCATCATGACCCCGCTGTTGCTGCCCGTGGCGCAGACTTACGGCATCAGCACCATCCACTTCGGTGCCATCATGCTGGTCAATATGTGCGTTGGCTTCCTGACTCCTCCCTTTGCTGTCGGTATCTTCGTTTCCACCAAGATCGCCCACTCCACATTTGGAGAAACGGTCAAGGAAGCTATCCCCTTTATGGGCGTGGGCCTGATCGCCATCCTGATCACCACCCTCTGCCCGCAGTATATCAACTTCTTTGTGAACCTGCTTGCGTAAACAGCAGCAACGAGGTAACAGTATTATGATCGGAAAAGAAATTCGTCTCAAGCGCCTGATGCCCACCGAGGACGGTAAGTACTTCGGCCTGACCGTAGATCATGCCATGGGCCGTGGTGTGATGAAAGGTCTGGATACCATCGATGATACCATTGCCAAGATGGTGGCCGGCGGTCCGAATGCCATCACCATGCATAAGGGCATTGCAGAACACTGCTTTGCTCCCTACGCAGGCAAGACCTGCCTTGTGCTCAAGTTGACCACCTTTGGCGTCTACCATTACGAGAGTGATGTGCAGGTGGCCAGTGTGGAAGAAGCCATTGCCATGGGCGCCGATGCCGTGTCGGTGGGCTGCATCCTAGGCGGTGACAATCAGGAGCAGCAGATTGCCATGCTGGGCCGCATCAGCGAGGAAGCTCACCGCAACGGGATGCCCCTCATCAGCCATATCTATCCCCGCGGCAACCATATCACCGGGGACGACCAGCGTAGCGTGGAGAACGTGATGTACGCTGCCCGCACTGCTGCAGAGCTGGGGGTGGATCTGGTAAAGACCACCTACACCGGCGACCCCGAGAGCTTTGCCCGGGTGGTGCAGGCTGCCCCCACCCGGGTGGCCATTGCCGGAGGCAACGGCTGCAAAACCGCACAGGATTTCATTCAGATGACCCGTGATGTCATGGATGCCGGTGCTGCAGGCGTGACTTACGGACGCTTCGTGTTCCAATACCCCCATGTGACCCCGCTGGTCAAGACTCTGGGACAGGTGGTACACAATGGTCTGTCCGTGAAGGAAGCCATGGAGCTGCTGGACACGCTGGAGCATGAGGATGCATAAGGGAGGACCGCTATGCTGAAATTTGATCTTCAGAAGCCCAATGATGTGGTAGCCTTTGGCCGCGCCACCATCGATCTCTATGCCAATGAGATCGGCCCCATGGAGGAAGCAAAGACCTTCTCCAAATATGTGGGCGGCTCTCCCGCCAACACCGCTGTCGCCATGGCCCGTCTGGGCCTGAAAGTTGGCTACATCGGAAAGGTGTCCGATGACCAGTTCGGACGCTTCATCGTCAGATATCTGGATGACCAGGGGGTAGATACCTCCCACATCGAGACAGCCGCCCCCGGCATCCGTTCCGGTGTGACCATGGGTGAGATCAAAGAGGGCTCGTGCAACTGTTTCATGTACCGCACCGACTGCGCCGACCTTCACATCGACTGTGCTCAGCTGGACGAGAGCTATATCGCCAGCCACAAGCTGCTGCTCATCTCGGGCACATCTCTCTCCCATTCTCCGGCGCGGGAGGCTGTGTTCCTCGCCATCGCCATGGCAAAGCGGAACGGTGTGGTTGTTGCCTTTGACCTCGACTACCGTGACGGAACCTGGGACAATGACGACGAGACCAGTATCTATTTTACCCTCACTGCCCAGCAGGCTGATATGGTGCTGGGAACTCGGGAAGAGTTTGATAAGATGGAAGAACTTTTCCACCCGGGCAATCATGATGACGACCGGAGTGCTCACTGGTTGCTGGAGAAGGGCGTAAGCCTTGTCTCCATCAAGCAGGGCAAAAAAGGCTCTCATCTCTATACCGCCGAGGGCCGCACCATGGGCGGTATCTATCCAACAAAGGTGCTCAAGAGTTTTGGTGCGGGAGACTCCTACTCCGGCTCTTTCAACAATGCGTTGATACGTGGGAAGAGTCTGGAAGAAGCACTGAAGTATGCTGCAGCAGCTGCTTCAATCACCATTACCGGCCATAGTTGCTCCGATGCCATGCCCACCTTGGATCAGGTAGAAGAGTATATGCAGACCCACGAGTATCAGATGCCGGAGGCTTGAGAACCACCGCAAGAACCATATCAATCCCCCTTTTTTAACACAGAAGCCGCGCATTGACAGGGCGTGCGGCTTCTGTATTTTTGTTTGTACGGGTACAAAGCGGGGTGCGGCCACTCAAACCAATGCCGTCAAGCCGGTGGGGGATAGAGCGATTTTGTTTGTCGGAGAGTAGGTGCACGGTTTCTGCACGGATTTTGCACGGTTTCAAAATGTGCAGAAGGTGCTTTTCGCTGCAAAATCCGACAAAGGGTGCAGAAATTGCCGGGTGAAAAACTACGCTGCTTTGTTCAAAAATAACGATGACGCGAAACTTCCATGAATTGAGACGAACCAGCGGCTTGCTCTCTTAATCAGTGGGCCCAGGGTTCGAGTCCCTGGAGGTGCACCAAATTTTGAACGTCAAATCGTAAGATTTGGTGTTTTTTCTTTATGTAGGAAAGCGGCTGCACACTTTCTGCACACCGTTTGCACAGCCTGCTTTCCTTTGCATAAAAAGAAGAAATTTTAGGCGAACAAGGCTCTCGTCAACTCTCTGCGTTCGTCTGCATTCATCAGCCGGATGGCTTCAAGGATCTCCTTACCAGAGATTTTTGTGGTTACCGGCTTTTTATTTTGCTGGATCTGGGATGCTGCCGGGGTCAAATCTTGGGAATAGAAGTTGGCTTCGATTTTCTCGGTCAACTCCAGCCGGGGTTTGTCGAAACTCTACTTGTTCACACGGAAACTTTAGCAAAAAGACAGAGGGCTGGACGGTGCCAGCCCTCTTGACAGAACCTAATATCAAAGGTTCAGAGATATTTTCAAAAAATTGAAATTCCGAATCGTTTTTACGGTTCAATGACATTGAAGGTTTTTTCAAACTTGGACGCATATGCCAGCAGGCGTTTCAGGACAGTGGGATCTCCGCTGATCTGTATCTGCCCGGCCTTTTGACCCTGCATCAGAGCAAAGAGCTGCAGACGCTTGCAGGTGACGGAAGCCTGCGCATCCGGATGGTTCTCGCCGGGGTAAGACAGCAGGATGCCATTCTTACGGGTTACATAGAACTGTTCATTCACATCTGTCACCGTCAGATTCAGAGTCAGATCATCGTTCTGGGCGGCATTGGCATCACTCATGATACCGATGTAATCCAGCAGCATGGCAATGGTCATCTCGCCCATTGTCGCGGTCAGTCCATTGGCTGAGCGCGCCAGTTTGGACAGGTTGCCTCTGCGGAGTTCTGCAGCGCCCATCAGGTAGGCGTTGCGCCACGCGCCGGACTCTGCCTGATAGCCAAGTTGTTCCAGTGCATCTGCACACAGATTGCGTGCCTTCTGGTTGGATGGGTCGGCGTAGACCAGTTCTTTGGTGATCTGCGCCACCCATTGATACTCGCCCTTTTCAAAATCCTTCTGCGCTTTGCGGAGGACTGCATCGGCACTGCCCAGATATTCTACCAGCTTCTTGGCGGTATCGCTGGGCGGGAGCGGATTCAGGTTGACCGGGTTTGCGTCATACCAGCCCAGATATTTCTGATAAACGGCCTTGGAATTGTGCGCCAGCGTACCGTAGTACGGACGGGTATACCAGACCTTTTCCAGTTTTTTGGGCAGGGTCAGCATCGCCGAGATCTCATTTGAGGTATATCCCTGATTCATGTAATGCAGGGTCTGGTCGTGGATGAACTTGTAGATCGCTGCCGTGTTCAACAGATACTCATGGATCTCCTCGCCCCAATGCGGCCAGTTGTGGCTCTGGAACACCACATCAGTCTTGCTGCAGAAGCGCTGATCTGCCTCGATGATATACTTCGCCCAGTCGTTGGCATCGCGCACCTCTGCGCCGCGCAGGGTGTACAGATTATGCAGCGTACCGGTGCAGTTTTCCGCCATCCAGAGGGCGCGGTATTTCGGGAAATAGGCGTTCATCTCAGCAGGGGCTTCGGTGCCGGGGGTCAGCTGGAATTCGATCTCCAGCCCGTCGATGGTCAGCTTCGGAACATCTTCCCCGATCTCGTAGGTGGGAGCGATGAGGGACACCGTACCGGTGGACTGTCCCATGCCGATGCCCACGCTCAGCGCACCCTTTTCGCCCTTGTCAAGCACCGTGCCGTACTGGAACTGTGCGCGCCGCGCCATGGCGATGCCCGCATAGACATTCTCGCTGATGGCGTGCTTCAGAAAGCCCGCCGGCGCAAGCACAGGGGTCTTGCCGGAAGCCAGCTGCTTTTTAAGCGAAAGCGTTGCATCCGCTACCTGCTCCCGGGTGATAATGCCCTCCACGCCGCCGAAGTGGTCCACATGAGAGTGGCTGTACAGCACCGCCTTGATGTCCAGCGGACCGAAGCGCTCCTCCATCAGCTCCTTGGCTGCCTTCATGTTTTCCTTGCACATTAGCACATCAAACACGATCCAACCGTGGTCGGTGCGGATAAAGGTCGTATTGGCCATATCAAAGCCGCGCACCTGATAGATGCCGTCACATACTTCAAACAGACCGGCTTTGGCGTTGAGTTGGGTATTCCGCCACAGACTGGGGTTTACAGTGTCCGGAGCATCCCGGTTCAAATCGCCGTAGCTTTGCAGATCCCATGCAGATCTGTTATCCTCACCATCGATGATCCTGCCTTCCGCATTGTCCAGCCAGCCGCGTTCTGCGTTGGCAAACTCCCGCCGATCGGAAAAATCCAGCTTTTCATACCATTCGGCGTTCTTTTCTGCCGTGATAGCCGTTGCCTCTTCGATCTCGCCCGGTTGGGTGGAGTCCTTGAAAATGTCTGTGATAAAGTTCAGACTGTTTTCATCGGTACTGCCTGCTGCGTGTGCGGTCAGGGATGCGCCGCAGGCTAACGCCGCAACCGCTGAAGTGGAAAGAAAGTTTCTGCGGGTCATCTTCATGGTGGTTTGCCTCCTTTATATCTGGGTTTATTTTACACAGACCGTGGGCGGCTGCCAGCCGCTCAGGGCATTCATCTTGCGAAAAAACCATTTGACCTTCTATGTTACAGAATACACAGAAAATGCCTGAAAGTCAACGACTTCTGCATTTTCGACATTGAAAACGTGAATATTGACAAAAATATTCGATGCAAATTGGCGAAAACTCCGTTGAAATGAATTTCAATCAAGCTGTTCTTGTGCGCTGCACGGAGGTATGCTATACTAAACATATCCAACTGACAAAGGAGTATGGCGATGAATGATCTGCATGAGTGGTTTCAGAAAAATGACCTTTGCCCAGAAAACATCTTGTATCTTTACCGTAACGACCGCAAAACGGTCATTCACCGCATGGATGGGGAAGAAGTTGCGCTGTATGCTCCGTTGCACAGCGTCTGGTCTGCTTTGCCGGAAGATATGTTTCTGAACATCAGTAAGGGAATCGTAGTGTGCCGCAGCCAGATCGTAGATATTAGCAATGACGGTATTTATACAATGTCAGATGGCCGCAGTTTTCAGGGACGTAGACGTGGTCTGAGCGACCATCGCCGCTTGCGCGCAGAAATCAGGCGGGTGGACGCACAGCTACGCCCAATGAGTATGAGCCTGCTGGAAAAATGCAGTCTGCTGGACGATATGCCGCTGGCATTCTGCATTATTGAGCTGGTGTTCAATGAGGACGGACGCGGGGTGGATTTTATTTTCCGCTACTGCAATGCCGAAATGGCAACGATCGAAGGCGTGCCGGTGGAAGAAATGCTTGGCCGTTCGTTTTACGAAGTGTTCCCCAATGGTGATAAGAAGTGGCTTGTATCGTATGCGGATGTGGCGTTGAACGGAACAAAGCACATCCTTCATGACTATAGCCCGGAGGTGGACAAATGCCTTACGATCCATTGCTACCAGCCGGAACCGGGGTATTGTGCCTGCGTATTGCAGGCAACAGATCCGTGACTGTGACACATTGAAAAGAACCACAAAAAACACATCAGGGAGCAGCTGTGACCTATGCTGCTCCCTGATGTGTTTTGAAATGTCCAAATCTCTGCCATGAATCGTAGTCGGGGTCTTATTTCTGACTGTATCCCAAAAGCCGCTGCACGAAGGGCCGGAGCGAGTGGATGAACTCTTCATCCGAAAGCTCTGTCTGATGTTCCAGCTTCCAGACACAGAGATGATGGAAAAATTTTCAAAAAAGTTGCAGATTGTGCAGGAAAAATTTCTTGTAGTCCGTTTTGTTAGGTGGTATCATTATAACGGTTTGCGCCGCTAACCCGGGGCAGCATCTCGCAGACAGGTCGTTTTTGGCGGACGCTGTGGGGGAAAGCGCAGAACGAATGAAAACAGGCAGAAAGAACTTTTCTTTTTCATGAAACACAGGAGGTCAGGCTTTTCATGCTAGGTTTCAACAAGAAGACACAGGACGCCTCTCCGCAGGAGAATACCGGCGGAGAAAATAAGGTGTTCCACTTTATCAAGACCCACAAAAAGCGCTGCATCGCGGTGGTCGCAGCCGCAGCGGTGCTGGTGGCGGTCATCGTGCCGCGCAAGAGCCGCAGTGCGTCGGCAGACCTTGCCTACACGCAGGAGAAGCTGGGACGCCGCGACATCGTGAACGTCTACGACGGCAGCGGCACCATCAACGCCGCCGATTCCTACACCGTCAAGTCCCTCGTCACCGGCACGGTGCTCACCGCCGATTTTGAGCTGGGTGACAGCATCGAGAAGGGCGATATTCTTTACACCATCGACATTTCGGATGTGGAAAACAACCTCGCGAGCGCACAGCTCTCGGTGGAGCAGGCACAGCGCAATTACGATGACATTGCGGATATGCAGAACGTCCGCACCAGGATCAGCGGCGAGGTCAGCTCCTTTGCAGTCGCCGCAGGCGACGCCGTGCAGGCTGGTCAGGCTGTGGCCACCATCCGCGACACCTCCGTGATGCTGCTGGCCGTGGATTTCCCTGCCGCAGAGGCCCAGAGCTTTGTCGCCGGTCAGGCCGCACAGGTCATGCCGGACACCACGTTTGAGACGCTGAACGGCACCATCCGCTCCGTTTCCGGTGCAGACCCTGCCGGCGACGCCAGCCTGATGACCTGCACCGTCACCATCGCTGTTCCCAACGCGGGCAGCCTGACCACCGCACAGGCCGCTGTGGCACAGGTGAACGGCGTCAGCTCCCTCAATTCTGCACACTTTACTTACCAGCGTGAGGAGACTGTCGTGGCAGCTGCCTCTGGTACCGTGTCTGAACTCTGCGTCAAGGAGGGCAGCACCGTCCGTCAGAATGACGTCATCCTCCGCATTACCGGCAAAGATCTGGACAAGCAGACCAAAAACGCCGCTGACAGCCTGCGCGCTGCCGAGCTGCAGATGTCTTCTGCCGAGAAGACCATCAGCCACTATACCATCGACGCCCCGATCAGCGGCACCATCGTGGATAAGAAAGTCAAGGCCGGCGACAAGCTCAGCGCCAACGACACCGCCATGCAGAACCTCTGCACCATCTACGATATGAGCTATCTGGAAATGAAGCTCAACGTGGACGAGCTGAAGATCCGCTCCCTCGAGGTCGGCCAGGAGGTGGACATCACCGCCGACGCCGTCCCGGGTGAGACTTACAAGGGCGTCATCAGCAGTATCCTCGTGGCAGGCACTACCGCCAACGGCTCCACCAGCTACCCCGTCACCGTCCGCATCGACGACATGGGCGAGCTGCTGCCCGGAATGAACGCCACTGCGAAGATCACCACCGCCAGCGTCAAGAATGTTCTGGCCCTGCCCAACGCCGCCCTCGTCCGGGGCAGCTATGTGCTGGTGACCAAGGATTCGCCCAGCGCTGCCAATGCTGAGACTTCCATGACCGCTCCCGACGGCTATGTCTACGTCAAGGTGACCACCGGCATCAGCGATGACGATTACATCGAAGTGAAGAGCGGCCTGCAGGAGGGCGATACCATCGCGTACGACAACTCCAGCGTCAGTGCGACCGACTTCTACAGCAACATGATGGCCTCCGCCGAAGGAGATGACGAATGAGCACGCTGATAGAATTTGATGAGGTCTGCAAGTATTACCAGATGGGCGACACCCTCGTAAAGGCCGCCGACCACGTCTCTTTCAAAATCAACAAAGGCGAGTTCGTGGCCATCGTCGGCCAGTCCGGTTCTGGTAAATCCACTTGTATGAACATCATCGGCTGTCTGGACGTGCCTACCGAAGGCACTTATCTGCTGGACGGCAAGGATGTCGGCAAGATGAGCCGACGCGAGCTGGCACACATCCGGAACGAGAAGCTGGGCTTCATCTTCCAGCAGTACAACCTGCTGCCGAAGCTGACGCTTCTGGAGAATGTGGAAGTTCCTCTTGTGTATGCGGGCATCCCCGCCGCACAGCGCCACGCGACGGCAAAGGCTGCCCTTGAGCGGGTGGGTCTGGGCAATAAGCTCAAAAACCTGCCCAACCAGCTTTCCGGCGGTCAGCAGCAGCGTGTGTCCATTGCCCGTGCGCTGGCTCGCGGCCCGGCGGTCATCCTGGCCGACGAGCCGACCGGTGCATTGGACTCCCACACCAGCCGCGAAGTTCTGGGAATGCTGCAGGATCTGCACAAGCAGGGCAATACGGTCGTCCTCATCACCCACGACAACTCCATTGCCGTGCAGGCCGAGCGCATCATTCGCCTCGAAGATGGCCGCGTCGTCTACGATGGCGATGCCCACGCACCCGAGGCAGTCGTTCAGCCGAACTTCATGATGGCAGAGCCGAAAGCCGGAGAGGAGGGGACGCAGGCATGATAAAGGAGACCTTCAAACAGGCCGTCCAGAACGTCTTGAGCAACAAAGTCCGCACCTTCCTCACCATGCTGGGCATCATCATCGGCGTCATGGCCGTCATCGTCATCGTTGGTCTCGGCAACGGCATGACCAACATGATGCAGGACTTCTACTCCGACATGGGCAGCGATATTCTGAGCGTCAACGTCATGACCGCCAGCACCCGCTCAGTGGAAGTGGACGATGTGTACAGGATCATCAATGAAAAGCCCGAGTATTATAAGGGCCTTTCGCCGATTGCCAGTGTCGGCGACACGCTGCGGGTGGCGGGCGAGAAGTACCGCCGCACCTACATCAGCGGCGTCAACGAAGATTACACGACCATCAACAACTACAAGGTGGCCAAGGGCCGCGGCATCCAGTACACCGATTTGATAGACAACAAGAATATCTGTGTCATCGGCGACTATGTGGACCGCAGGATCTTCGGCGGCAACGGTCTCGGCAGCACCCTCAAGGTAGGCGCCAGCGAGTACCGCATCGTGGGCGTGCTGGAGGGCCGCTCCAAACCTGCCTCTCAGTACGAGGGCGGCAACGACGACATTGTTCTTATCCCCTATACCACCCTGATGAGCGTCAACAACACCAGCAGTGTCAGCCAGTACTATGTGGTCCTGCAGGACGCGGACCACTCGGATGAGGCACAGGAGTTTTTGCAGTCGCGGCTCAAGAAGCTGGTCAGCAAGGACGACTATGTCTACGTCATGAGCCTGAGTGCAGCCATGAAGCAGATGTCCTCCATGATCAACGTCATGGTGGGCGTCCTGACGGCCATTGCAGGCATCTCGCTGCTGGTCGGCGGCATCGGCATCATGAACATCATGCTGGTGTCCGTCACCGAACGCACCCGTGAGATCGGTATCCGCAAGGCACTGGGCGCACAGGAGAGCACCATCCTGACCCAGTTCGTCGTGGAGGCCGGCGTCACGTCGGCGCTGGGCGGCTGCCTCGGCATCGTGCTGGGCTACGTCGTGTCGGCCATTATCAACCAGATCCTTCCGTATATCCTGACGGATATTACCCTGAACGTCACTCCCTCGGCGGACGCAGCAGCCATCGCCGTGGGCATCTCCTGCGGCATCGGTGTCCTGTTCGGCTTCCTGCCGGCCCGCCGTGCCGCCAGCCTGAACCCCATCGAAGCGCTCAGATATGATTAAGGAGTTTACCATGAAAAAACAATTCCTCGCATTCCTGCTGGCTGTCTGCGTGGCTGTTTCCATGCTGGTGCTGCCCGCTTCTGCGGTCGGCTCCAACGCGGCAGTCCAGACGGCGACGGCACTGGGCGGTCTGACCGCCGAGCAGGCCGGTTCTCTGGGTGCGCCCCTCACTCGTGGGCAGGCGGCCCGCCTCCTCACCGCATTCTCTGCTTACCGCGATACCACCACGGCACAGGGCCGCACCGGCCGCCTCTACAGCGATGTAGACAGCGACTCTCCCTATGCGGTCTACATCCGCACCGCTGTCCAGAACGGCTGGATGACCGGCTACTCCGACGGCAGCTTCCGCCCGGACAACACCGTCACGCTGGAAGAAGCCTGCACCATGGCGCTGCGCCTGCTGGGCTATGATGTGGCAAAGCTGGGCGGTACCTTCCCCACAGCTCAGCTCAGCAAGGCCAGCGCACTGGGCCTGCGCAATGAGATCAATGCCCGTCAGGGCGAGACTCTGACCCTCGAGCAGGGTACCATGCTCTTCTACAACGCCCTCACCGCTATGAACGGCAGCGGTCAGGTCTACGCTTCCACCCTGGGCTTTGCCGTGAGCAACGGCCAGGTGGACATCTCGTCGGTCCTGCTGGACAACGTCAAGGGTCCCTTTGTGGCAGATGCTTCCACCGTCCTGCCTTTCGCCCCGGTGGCCATCTACCGCAACGACGAAGTCACCACCTCTGCGGCCCTCTCTCCCTATGATGTCTACTATTATAACGAGAGCGCCCGCACCGTCTGGATCTACAACAAGCGCGCCGCAGGCCGCGTGACGGCTGTCTCGCCCTCGGCCAGCGCTCCGACCTCTGTGACCGTGGCCGGCGTCACCTACGCCATCGCTTCGCCCTCTGTGGCCTATCAGCTGTCCTCCCTGTCCGGCGGCGGCGTGGGCCAGGTGGTCACTCTGCTGCTGGGCATGAACGATGCAGCTGTCTCCGTCCTCACCGGCGACGCGGCAGACGCTGTGTTCTACGGCGTGGTCCAGTCCTCATCCCGCACCCTCGTGGAGACGAACAGCGCTGAGGTGCAGCAGGCTGTCTCGGTCATGTGTACCGACGGCACCGCCCGCACAGTCAATGTGGACAATAAGCTCAATTTCCCGGCCGGCAAGCTGGTGGAGATCAGCGTGGACTGTGACGGCGAAAGCGTCCAGTCCATCTCGCCCCGCTCGACCAGCGGCACCGTCAGCGCCGACGGCACCGCGCTGGGCGACACCCCGTTTGCAGACAACGTGCAGATCATTGATACGACGTCGGAGGGTGTGGCTGGGGCAGTTCGCCCCAGCCGCCTATCGGGGGTAACTCTGAGTGAAAGCGACGTCCGCTACTACACCACCAATTCCGCGGGCCAGATCGACCGGGTCATCCTCGACGATGTGACCGGTGACCTGTGGGAGTACGCTGCGCTGGATTCTGTCCGCCGCCTGACGGACGAAGCCGCCAAGAAGATCGACAAAAAAATCAGCGACAAGGCACAGGACGCCGCAAGAGAGGCCGCGGGCCTCCCCGCTGCGACCACCACCAAGGTGGACAAGACCGATGAGGAGACCTTCCAGGATGTGAAGAACATCCTTGTTCCCAGCACCAGCGATGTGCTCTACGGCCTCATCGACGGCAGTGTCGTCAGCTCTACCTGGAACACCCTTACCGGCAAGACGGACCAGCTGTTCAGCTATGTGCTCCGCCGCACCGGCGACAGCGTGGGCGGTACGCTGGGCGACTTCCTCAACTATCTGGGCGAGGGCGCGACCTATGTCTGCTACTCCGGCGGCAAGCAGGTGGCCTACAGCACCGCCACCAAGTACCCCGTTATCGCAGGCGGCATCGCCATCGGCCGCTCTGCTGACGGCAAGGCCATCAACCGGATGCTCCAGCTCTCGCCGGTAGTCATCGATAAGCTGGGCGCAGCTTCGGTCATGAGCGGCGACAAGCGCTATGAGACCGCCGACGATATGCAGGTGTATCTGTGGTCGAACGGCCAGTATTTCGCCACCTCGCTGCCCAAGATCAACACCGAGGATTATAAGCTCATCGGCTGGTACGACAACTTCGGCTGCTCCGGCGGCAGGAAGATCCGTATCCTTGTGGCCGTCAAGACGAACTGAGCCTGAAATTTTCCAATCACAGAACAGCAGCCTCGCGGCAGATGAAGCGGGGCTGCTGTTTTATTCTCCTATTTGCCACACGCCCTATTTCGTGTTACAATAAAAACTAGAAAAATTGCGGAAAAAGGAGGTGCGGCAATGATACGCATTGCTCTGGTCGAGGACGAGGCAGAGGTGCGGGCGCAGCTTCAGGGCTATGTGCAGCGGCACACCCGGCAGTACGGCACCGAGTTCGCGGTGACGGAGTTCGCTGACGGCATGGAGCTGCTGGATGATTACCGCCCGGTGTACGACATCCTGTTTCTGGACGTGGAGATGAAGCATCTGGACGGCATGGAGACGGCCCGGCGGGTGCGGGAGCTGGACAAGGACGTCATCATCGTTTTTATTACGAATATGGCGCAGTACGCCATCGGCGGGTACGCCGTGGGCGCACTGGACTATGTGCTCAAGCCGGTGCCTTATTTTGCGTTTTCGCAGCAGCTGCGCAAGGCCGAAGAACAGCTGCGCCGCCGCGCACGGCATTATCTGGCCCTGCCGGTGGAGGGCGGGATGCGGCGGCTGGATTCGTCCCTCATCTATTATCTGGAAAGCGAGGGACACCGCGTCCATTTTTATACCGAAGAGGGCGATTTCGTGGCGGCAGGCACCCTGAAAGCCTTTGAGGAAAAGCTGGCCGAGCGGCCCTTTGCCCGCTGCAACAGCGGCTACCTTGTCAATCTGGCACAGGTGAAGAGCGTGCAGCAGGGGATGGTGCAGGTGGGACCCTACGAATTGCAGGTCAGCCGCCCCCGGCGGAAAGCCTTCCTCGCGGCGCTGGCCGACCACATCGGGGGTGAGGGTGCATGACGGCACTGCCCAGCATCCCGCGCCTGTATACGGCGCTGGCCGAGTGTCTGGCCGTGGGCATCTACGCCCTGCCGCTGGGCATCCGCTTCGGCAAAACGGCCACCATCGCTGCCAGTGCGGCATGGGCGCTGGCCCTGAGTGCTTTTTTGCAGGCCACGGGCAGAGTTCCGCTGGCGTGGTGGATCCCCTGCATGGCGGCAGCTGTGGGGATACAGTATTTATACCTCTGGGTCACCCGCACCATCTCCCTGCTGGAAGCGGGCTATGTCTGCGCCCGGGCCTTCGTTCTGGCAGAGCTGGCGGCCAGCGCCGAGTGGCAGCTGCACTGCTTCCTCTGGCCTCAGCGCAGCGGGGCCGACGGCCTGTCACTGCTGCTTCTGGTGGTGGTCTATGGCGGCGTTTTCGGCTGCATCTGGGGGCTGGAGCATAAGCACACCAGCCCCAAGGGGCATATCGTCATCAGCGGAAAAGCGGCCCTCGTGGCCGTCGTCATGGCGGCGATGGTCTTCGCGGTGAGCAATCTGCTGTTCTTGGGCGACCGCGAGGTGGACATGAGCGTCTACTACATCCGCACGCTGGTGGACATCTGCGGCGTGCTCATCCTGACGGTCCAGCACGAGCAGCTGCGGGAGGCGGCGCTCCACAGTGAGCTTGCCGCCATGGACGAGGTGCTCCACCGCCAGTACGAGCAGTACAAGCGGAGCAAAGAGGGCATCCGGCTCATCAACAGCCGCTATCACGAGCTGAAGATTCAAATCGCGGACATCCGCGCCGAGCGCGACCGGGCCAAGCAGGACGCGGCTCTGGCCCGGATGGAGAGCGGCATCCGGCAGTATGAAGCCGAGAACAAGACTGGCAACCCGGTATTGGATACACTATTGACCGCCAAAAGCATGGACTGCCAGCAGCGCGGCATCAACATGACCAGCGTGGCCGACGGCAGCCAGCTGGGCTTTCTGAGCACGCGGGAGCTGTGTACCCTCGTGGGCGCGCCGCTGGACAACGCCATCGAGAGCGTGCTGGCCGAGCCTGACCCCGAAAAGCGTCTGCTGCGGGTGGCCATCTATAACCAGAGCGGCTGCGTGATGCTCCGCTTCGAGAACTACTGCGCCCAGCCTGTGGAGCTGGGCGCGGACGGTCTGCCCGTCCACAACGCCCACGGCGGCTATGACTTACAGGGCGTGCGTGCGGCCGCCCAGCACCACGACGGCACCATGACTCTTCATTGGGCCGACGGCTGGTTCACCCTGCGGATCTTGCTGCCGGTCCCGGAAAAATAAAATATAATAGGAATAACCTCTCAGTCTCGCTGCAGCTCGACAGCTCCCCTGGCGAAGAGAAAAAGCTTTGCGTTATGCCAAGGCCTCTCCTCGATAGGAGAGGTGGCATCACGTAGCGATGACGGAGAGGTTTTGTTATTCTGCACAATAAAACCGCTCTCGAAATTGTGGATTAGCACAATAAAATTTGAAACCAAATTGAAACTTCTGCAAACTATGCCTCCAAAATGACAGATTGTGAAGATGTTTGTGAATTTTCTTTGAATCCATTTATAATAGTGGCAATGCTCCGGGAGCTGTACCCGGAAAATATGGATTCAGAATAAGGAGGAAGAAAATTATGTTGTCCATCAATATGGATGATGTAATGCAGGTAGTTTCGAATATTCAGAACTATCTGATTGCATTCGGCGTCGTCCTCGTACTCGCGCTCCTCGTGATGTTCGCGGTGCGGAAGATGCCCAAAGCGAAAAAGAAGATGATTCGTGCGCAGTCCGGCCTCGCCATTCTGCTGGCGCTGGCGATTGTCGTCAACCTCATCTGCACCGGCCCCATGTCCACCATGCTGGATCTGGTCTCCGGCGAAGGTTCCATCAGTGAGGAGACTTCCGCAGAGGCCACCGAGCTGGTCAATGAGATCACCCAGGAAGGCATCGTTCTGGCTCAGAACGACGACAACATCCTGCCTGTGGCTTCCGGTTCCAAGCTGAACGTCTTCGGCTGGGCTTCCACCAGCCCCTGCTACGGCGGCACCGGTTCCGGCGCTCTGAACGACGCTTACCCTGTCACCGACCTGCTCACCGGTCTGCATGATGCAGGCATCGAGACCAACGACGAGCTGAGCAAGTTCTACACCGATTACTGCTCCACCCGCCCCAGCGTCGGCATGGCACAGCAGGACTGGACCCTGCCCGAGCCGAATGTCAGCCTGTACACCGACGAGATGATGGCAAACGCCAAGGCATATTCTGACACCGCTATGGTCGTCATCACCCGCGTCGGCGGTGAGGGCGCAGACCTTCCCACCGATATGTCTGCTGTCGTGGACGGCAGCTGGGTCCGCCGTGTGGCAGATTACCGTGGTTCTCAGCGCGGCGCCGGCTACTACAACGGCACTTACGATGACAGCCTGAACGAGGGCAATGACTGGGATAAGGGCGACCACTTCCTGCAGCTGTCCAACCGCGAGGAAGAGCTCATCGACCTCGTCACTTCCAACTTCGACAACGTCATCGTCGTTTACAACGGCGCAAACGCTTTCGAGATGGACTGGGTCAAGAACTACCCCCAGATCAAGGGCGTCCTGCTCTGCCCCGGCACCGGTCAGTCCGGCTTTGAGGGCTTTGGCCGCGTGGTCGCCGGTGAGGTCAACCCCTCCGGCCGTACCGCTGACACCTATGCTGCTGACCTGACCGCTTCTCCGTGGTGGAACAACTTCGGTGACTTCAAGTACACCAACGCCACCGAGCTGGATTCCGATTCCAGCTTCTTCGACCCCGCAGGCGCTACTGCATCCTTCGTCAACTACGCTGAGGGCATCTATGTCGGCTACAAGTTCTATGAGACTGCTGCCGATGAAGGCCTCATCGACTACGACAAGGAAGTTGTCTATCCCTTTGGCTACGGCCTGAGCTACACCACCTTCACCCAGAAGATGAGCGACATCACCAGCGACGGCAGCAGCCTGAAGTTCTCTGTCACCGTCACCAATACCGGCTCTGCTGCCGGCAAGGATGTCGTGGAGATCTATAATGATCCTCCGTACACCAACGGCGGCATTGAGAAGGCTTCCGCAAACCTGCTGGACTTCGCCAAGACCAGCGAGCTTGCCCCCGGCGAGAGCGAGACCATCGACTTCACCATCCCGGTCGAGGATCTGGCTTCCTACGATTACAAGAACAACGGCTGCTATGTGCTGGAGGCTGGCGATTACATCATCAGCACCAACTCTGACTCCCACAATGTTCTGGATTCCAAGACCTACACTGTTGCTTCCGACATCGTTTACAACGAGTCCAACAAGCGCGAGAGCGACGCTGTTGCAGCGACCAATCAGTTCGATTTCGCAGAGGGCGAGATCACCTATCTGTCCCGTGCGGACGGTTTTGCAAACTATGCTGAGGCCACTGCCGCTCCTGCTGATTACAACATGAGCGATGAGGTCAAGGCTGTCTTCGACAACGCACACACCTACACTGAGGTCAACTACGAGAAGGACGATGACCCCAACGCAGAGGACATCACCACCGGCGCAAAGAACGGCCTCAAGCTGGCTGACCTGCGCGGCGTGGATTACAACGATTCCAAGTGGGATGACCTGCTGGATGAGATGAGCATCGACGACCTGCAGCAGACCATCGGCTTCGGCGGCTATCAGACTGCAGCTGTGGACAGCATCGGCAAGGTGCGCACCAACGACTGTGACGGCCCTGCGTCCATCAACAACAACTTCACCGGCGTCGGCTCTGTCGGTTTCCCGGCTGCTACCCTCATCGGCATGACTTGGAGCAAAGATCTGGCACACGACTTCGGCGACAGCATCGGCAAGATGGCCAACGAGATGAACACGTCCGGCTGGTATGGCCCGGCAATGAACATCCACCGCACCGCTTTTGCAGGCCGTAACTTCGAGTACTACTCGGAGGACGGTGTCCTGTCCGGTGCTATGGCCGCAAACGCCATCGCAGGCGCACAGGAGCACGGCGTCTACGCTTACATGAAGCACTTCGCCCTGAACGATCAGGAAGGCAACCGTACTTCTATGCTGGCTACCTGGTCCAACGAGCAGGCTATCCGCGAGATCTACCTCAAGCCCTTCGAGATGTCTGTCAAGGATGCTGACTGCCACGCTGTCATGTCTTCCTTCAACTACATCGGCAGCCGCTGGGCTGGCGGCTGCAAGGAGCTGCTGCAGAACGTCCTGCGCGGTGAGTGGGGCTTCCTCGGCTTCGTCGAGACCGACTACTTCGGTGTCTACGGCTACATGACCGCTGATCAGGGCGTCCGCAACGGCAGCGATCTGATGCTCTGCACCACCGGCAATGACTTCAACAAGATGACTGTTCTGACCAACAGCAGCAAGCAGGCAATGCGCACCTCTGCCAAGAACATCCTCTACACTGTGGTCAACAGCCGCGCTTATGAGGCTGAGAACCTGAACCCCGGCATGGCAAAGTGGAAGGTCATCATGATCGGTGCTGACGTCGTGGCCGCGCTGCTCATCGTTGGCCTGGAGTACACCGCCATCAAGAACTACAAGAAGCGCAAGGAAGAGGAAGAAGAAGTCTAAACCGAACTCTCTCTCCATGCAGCACCTGAACTGAACCAACGGCAAAGGCCCGCTGCACCAGACAGCGGGCCTTTGCCCTGCTCAGGATAAAATGAGGAAAATGCGATGAAGCATACCGACATCATCCAGAAACTGAACTTAGAGCAAAAATGCGCTCTGCTCTCGGGCGAGACTGTCTTTACCACCCGCGCTCTGCCGGGCAAGGGCATCCCGGCCATCACCCTTTCGGACGGCCCCAATGGTGTCCGAAAGCAGGCCGGCGCCGCCGACCATCTGGGCCTCAACCCCAGCGTTCCGGCAACCTGTTTCCCGACCTCTTCCGCCACTGCGTGCAGCTGGGATGAGAAGCTGGGCGAAGCCGTGGGCGAGGCACTGGGCGAGGAAGCCGCTGCACAGGAAGTGGCTGTCCTGCTCGGCCCCGGCCTGAACATCCAGCGCAGCCCCCTTTGCGGCCGCGACTTCGAGTATTTCTCGGAAGACCCCATCCTCGCGGGCAGGATGGCCGCTGCCTATGTGCGCGGCATCCAGAAAAACGGCATCTCTGCCTGCCCCAAGCACTTTGCGGTCAACAGTCAGGAGCTGCGCCGCATGGCCAGCGACTCGGTGCTCGATGAGCGCACCCTGCGGGAGCTGTATCTGACCGGTTTCGAGATCGTGGTGAAAGAGGCAAAGCCCAAGACCATCATGACCTCCTACAACCTCATCAACGGCACCTACGCCAACGAGAATGCCCACCTGCTGCAGGACATTCTGCGGAAGGACTGGGGCTTCGACGGGGCCGTCGTCACCGACTGGGGCGGCTCCAATGACCACGCCCTCGGCGTGAAGAACGGCTCCACCCTCGAAATGCCCTGCCCCGGCGGCGACTCCATCCGGGAGCTGATGAAGGCCGTACAGGACGGCAAAATTTCCGAGGCCGACGTGGACGCCCGCCTCGACGAGATGCTGGAACTGGTGTTCTCCACCCACGCTGCGGTGGAAAAAGCGCCCCGCACCTTCGACGCGGCCGCGCACCATAAGCTTGCCCGCCGCGCGGCCGCAGAGAGCATCGTCCTGCTCAGGAACGAGGGCGGCATCCTGCCGCTCAAGCCCAATGAGAAGCTGGCTGTCATCGGCGATTTTGCCGAGACGCCCCGCTATCAGGGCGCAGGCTCCAGCGCCGTCAACGCCCTGCAGGTGGACACCCTGCTGGACAGCATCAAGGCCGACGACAGCGGCATCACCTTCGTGGGCTATGCCTCCGGTTTCGAGCGTCAGGGTGCAGCTGACGCCGAGAAGCTGGAAGAGGCTGTGGCCCTCGCAAAGAAGGCGGACACCGTTCTGCTCTGCCTTGGCCTCGATGAGCTGCGGGAGAGCGAAGGCCTCGACCGCTCTGACATGAAGCTGGCCGAGAATCAGCAGCAGCTTCTGGCCGCTGTGGCTGCCGTCAACCCGAACGTCGTCGTTCTGCTGAGCGCCGGTGCGCCGGTAGAGACGCCGTGGGTCGGCCAGTGCAGGGCGCTGGTCTACGGCGCACTGGGCGGACAGGCAGGCGCAGGCGCGGCCGCAGACATCCTCACCGGCAAGCTCTGCCCTTGCGGCAAGCTGTCCCAGACCTGGGCGCAGGCTTACGACGATACCCCCGCCAAGGCGAACTTCGGCGGCGAGGGCCGGAACGTGGAGTACCGCGAGGGCCTGTATGTGGGCTACCGGTACTATCAGACCGCCGGTGTGCCGGTGGCGTTCCCCTTCGGCTACGGCCTGAGCTACACCACCTTCGAGTACAGTGATTTGAAGGCAGACGAGAAGGGTGTGACCCTCACCGTCACCAACACCGGCAGCTGTGCCGGTGCCGAGATCGTCCAGCTCTACGTTGCAAAGCAGGACGCAAAAGTCTTCCGCCCGGCGCAGGAGCTGAAGGGCTTTGCAAAGGTCTTCCTCGCCCCCGGCGAGAGCAGGATGGTGAGCATCGCTCTGGACGACAAGGCGTTCCGCTACTGGAACGTCAAGACTGACCGCTGGGAAGTCGAAGGCGGAAGCTATCAGCTCCGCGTGGGTGCATCCAGCGCGGACATCCGCCTGACGGCGGAAGTCTCCGTCAAGGGGACCAACGCTCCCGACCCCTACGAGGGTCTCGACCTGCTCCACTACGTCTCCGGTCAGATCACCTATGTGACTGACGCCGAGTTCGAGGCTCTGCTGGGCCACCCTGTGCCGGAGGATGTCGTCCGCATCGACCGGAACATGACGCTGGGCGAGATGGACCATGGCCGCAGTCCGCTGGGCTGGGTGGCACAGAAGGTGCTGCGCTACCGTCTGGACAGCAGCTTTGCAAAAGGCACCCCCGACCTGAACACCGTGTTCCAGTATAATATGCCGCTGCGCGCGCTGGCCAAGATGACCAACGGCATGGTGAGCATGGGCATGGTAGACGGCCTCGTCTGGGAGCTGAAAGGCTTCTGGCTCGTGGGCATCCTCCGGGTCATCTATGAGTTCGTCAAGAATCTCATCCTGAACAGCCAGATGGAAAACCGACTCAAAAACAGCTGAAAGGAATAAGGTCATGAATTTCTGGAATAACTTTGCCGCAAAACATCCGGCCGCGGCCAAATGGGTGCGGGAGGGTGGACTGTTCGTCATCGTGTCCAACCTCATCACCGTGTTCAAATACCTGCTTTTGCAGTTCCTGCCCAAGGCGTTTGCAAGCCTGCCGGTGGTGGACTTCGGCTGGCCGGGCATCGACATCACTCTGTTCGGCGAGACCTTCAAGTGGAATATCCTCGGCTACGACGCCGCCCACGGCGGCCTGCCCTACTTCTGCGCCTACATGGTGGCCATGGTCATCGGCGAGTGCATCAATTTTCCCATCCAGCGCAACTTTGTCTTCCGCAGCAAGGGCAACCTCGCCAAGCAGATCGGCTGGTATCTGCTGGCCTTCTGCCTCATCACCTGCATCGTCAACTCCATCAACTGCATCTGGGTGGCTGTGGCCGGTCTGCTGGTGCCTGATTTCATCTACAACATCGGCACCACGGTGCTCAACGGCGGCATCTCGATGGTCATCTTCTTCTTCGTGAACAAGATCATCTTCCCCGAAGGCGAAGCCGCAAAATAATCTGTCATCTTCTTTATTTTCATCATTTTCTTCATCCGAACCAACAGGCCGTCCTCCTCCGGAGGACGGCCTGTTGGCATATTGAGTGGTTTTGGACGCTGCAAAGGACGAAATTTCGGTCATAGGGTAAGAATCTGCCCAGGGGTCTTGCACTTTGATGCTTTACTGTGGTAAAATCATGCCATGCTTTTATCATAGAGGAAAAAGCACCAAAGGGGGAACGTGTATGAGTGAGATCTGTATCATCGTCACCATCGTCGTCTATCTTGCGGCCATGCTGCTGGTGGGTTTCGCCTATAGCAAGACCAACAACGACAGCGCCGACTTCTACCTCGGCGGCCGGAAGATGGGGCCGCTGGTCACGGCCATGAGCGCCGAGGCCAGCGATATGTCCAGCTGGCTGCTGATGGGTATGCCGGGTCTGGCCTATCTGACAGGCATTGCCTCGCCGGGCTGGACGGCCATCGGCCTTGCGCTGGGTACCTGGCTCAACTGGCTCATCGTGGCCCGGCGGCTCCGCCGCTATTCGGCCAACCTCGACGCCATTACGGTACCGCAGTTCTTGTCGCTTCGCTTCCATGACCAGCGCAACCTGCTGAACGCTCTGGGCGCGGTCATCATCATCGTCTTTTTCGTGCCGTATACGGCCTCGGGCTTTGCGGCCTGCGGCAAGCTGTTCCACAGCCTCTTCGGCGTAGATTACATGGCAGCAATGCTGGTGTCGGCCCTCGTCATCGTGGGCTATACCATCCTCGGCGGCTTCCGCGCCGTCACCACCACCGACCTCATCCAGTCGGTGGTCATGTCGCTGGCCCTCATCGCGGTGCTGGGCTACGGTATCGTCGTGGCCGGCGGCTGGGGCGCTGTTGTCGAGAACGCCCAGAGCCTTTCCGGCTACCTGACCATGACGGCCAGCCACGACGCTGTGACCGGCGGGGCCGCATCCTACAGCCTGCTGGACATCGTCTCCACCATGGCGTGGGGCCTCGGCTACTTCGGTATGCCCCACATCCTGCTCCGCTTCATGGCCATCGAGGACGAGAAGAAGCTGGTGCTCAGCCGCCGCATTGCCACCGTCTGGGTGGTCATCGCCATGGCGGCGTCCATCGTCATCGGCATGGTGGGCCTCGGCATGACCAGGGTCGGTGCGCTGGAATTCCTCAGCGGCTCGTCCAGTGAGACCCTCATCGTCCGTATCGCCAGCCTCATCAGCCAGCACGGTGTGCTGGCGGCAGTCCTCGCCGGACTCATCCTTGCAGGCATCCTGGCGGCTACTATGTCCACGGCGGACAGCCAGATGCTGGCCGCGGCGTCCAGCGTGTCCCAGAACATTTTGCAGGAGTTCGGCCACCTCAAACTGAGCGAGAAGCAGAGCCTCTTCGCAGCCCGCCTGACCATCATCTGCGTCAGCGTGGTGGGCGTGGTGCTGGCCCGCGACCCGGATTCCAGTGTCTTCGGCATCGTCAGCTTTGCGTGGGCCGGTTTCGGCGGCTCTTTTGGCGCTGTCGTCCTCTGCGCCCTGTTCTGGAAGCGCTGCAACTGGCAGGGCGCTCTGGCCGGTATGCTCTCCGGCGGCCTGATGGTCTTCGTCTGGAAGTACATCGTTAGCCCGCTGGGCGGCGTCTTCGGCATCTATGAGCTTCTGCCCGCCTTCCTCGTCTCGCTGGCCGTCTGCGTGGTGGTCAGCCTCGTGACCCCGGCTCCCACGGAAGATATTCTGGCCGAGTTCGACGCGGCAAAATAACCGGTAAAAACAAGAGAAGGGCCTGTGCTGAAACCCGGCACAGGCTCTCCTTTTATGCTTGCGTGACGCTTCCGTGTTCCACCCGGTATACCTTGTCAAACTGTTTCATGAACGCCCCCGAGATGTCGTGGGTGATGGCCACCACCATGCAGGGGAGAGCGAGGAGATTTTCCATGACCTGTCCGCTGGTGTCGGGGTCGAGGCTGGCAGTAATTTCATCGGCAATGATGAGGTCGTACCGGCGAAGTGCCAGCCGTGCGATGCCGATGCGCTGGCGCTGCCCGCCCGAGAGATTCTTGCCGTTCTCGCTGATGAGGGTGTCGAGGCCGTCGGGCAGGGTGCTCACCCAGTCGGAAAGGCCCGCCGTCTCCACGGCGTGGGTCAGCTGCTCTTCGGGGAAATCCTCACCCAGGCAGATGTTGCTGCGGAGGGTGTCGTTGAAGAGATAGGTGGTCTGGGCGATGTAGCCCACCCGCTGGTAGAGGCTCTGACGGTCGATGCCGCGCAACTGCTGGCCGTTGAAGAGGATGCTGCCGGTATAGTCTGGGTAGTACTGGAACAGCAGCTTTGCCAGTGTAGACTTGCCGCAGCCGCTCTCGCCTACGAGGACGGCCTTTTCCTGCCCGGAAACGGTCAGCCGGACACCGCTCAGCACCGGCACGGCAGCACCCGGATAAGTAAAGCCGGTGTCTTGGCACTCGATGTGCTCAAGCCTGCCGATGGGCTGACCTTTGGGCGTTTCTTCCGGGCCGGACATGGCGTCTTCTAACCGCTGGCGGATGCCTTTGGAGGACCTGACCTTGGCCCAGCACTGAGCGATCTGGCTGCAGGGCGTGATGACGAAATTCGCCATGCTGGCGGCGGTGGAGACGGTGCCGATCGTCAGACGGCCATCAAAGGCGAGGAACAGGCCCACCAGCATGACGATGGGGAAGATGAGGTTGCTGATGAGAGAGGTGTTGACCACCATTGCATTGAGGCTCTGCTGATAGCCCAGCTCGCTGGTGCGGGCCTGCCGAGCCGCGTCCCGGTGGCGGGCGGCGTAGGCGTCCTCCCGCAGAAAGCCCCGGATGACCTCAAACCCGCCCAGAAGCTCTTTGAGCTGTTGGGTGTAGCCCGCCATCTGGAGCGAGAAGGCGTCGCGGGCGGCTTTGAGCCGCTCGTTCATCTTGCGGGGCAGCACCAGCGGCGGCACGGTCACGAGCAAAATCGCCGCCAGCATCACCGGGCTGATGTAGAGGTACATTCCCAGAGCGCAGAGCATGATGCCGCCCCAGAACACGATATTGAAGATGGACATATAATAGTCGTCGTAGAGGGTGCGCAGGTCGGTAGTCAGCAGGGAGAGATAGGCTGCGTCGCCCTCCCGCTGATATTGGGACACCGGGCGGCGCAGCACCCGCTCCATGACCTGTCCCCGTACCTGCTCCACGGCACCGCAGGCGAGTTTTGTAAAGGAGCGGCGGCTCAGCCGTTCGAAAAACCAGCTGGTGAAGGTGATGAGGAACACCAGCCCCATATAGCCCAGCGCCTCCTGCTTGCTCTTGGAGTCGATGAGCCACTTGAGCTGGAAGCTTTTCAGCGGTGCGAAAAAGGACACCACCGCCGTAAAGAGCACAAAGACGATGAGCTTCGCCCAGTGGTGCTTGAAGTAGTCGTTGACTGTCTGATTATTCATAAGCAATACCCCTTATATGTCCCGAAAGGCTTCCTGCCGCGGTGCAGAATTTGGACTAAGTATAACATGGTTCCGCAAAAAAAAATAGGTTTCGCCATTTTTTCGGGACATAAAAATCCCCCTGCCCGGTGTGGACAGGGGGATAAAAGCTCTTTATGTAAGAGGTGCTGTCAGCTTACAGCTGGGGGCCGGCGGAGACCAGAGCCTTGCCGTGCTCGTTGCCCTCGTACTTTGCGAAGTTCTTGATGAAGCGGCCAGCCAGATCCTTGGCCTTCTCTTCCCACTGAGCGGCATCTGCGTAGGTGTCGCGGGGGTCGAGGATAGCGGGGTCAACACCGGGCAGAGCAGTGGGGACCTCGAAATCGAAGTAGGGGATCTTCTTGGTGGGAGCCTCGTTGATAGCGCCGCTCAGGATAGCGTCGATGATGCCGCGGGTATCCTTGATGGAGATGCGCTTGCCGGTGCCGTTCCAGCCGGTGTTGACCAGATAAGCCTTTGCGCCGCTCTTCTGCATCTTCTTGACCAGCTCCTCAGCGTACTTGGTGGGGTGCAGCTCCAAGAAAGCCTGACCGAAGCAGGCGGAGAAGGTGGGGGTGGGCTCGGTGATGCCGCGCTCGGTGCCGGCCAGCTTTGCGGTAAAGCCGGACAGGAAGTAGTACTGGGTCTGCTCCGGAGTCAGGATAGAGACCGGGGGCAGGACGCCGAATGCATCAGCAGACAGGAAGATGACATTCTTGGCTGCGGGTGCAGAAGAGATGGGGCGGACGATGTTCTGGATGTGGTCGATGGGGTAGGAGACGCGGGTGTTCTCGGTCACGCTCTTGTCGGCGAAATCGATGTGGCCCTCAGCGTCCAGAGTGACGTTCTCCAGCAGAGCGTTGCGCTTGATGGCGTTGTAGATGTCGGGCTCAGAGTCCTTGTCCAGGTTGATGACCTTTGCGTAGCAGCCGCCCTCGAAGTTGAAGACGCCGTTGTCGTCCCAGCCGTGCTCGTCATCGCCGATGAGCAGACGCTTCGGGTCGGTGGACAGGGTGGTCTTGCCGGTGCCGGACAGACCGAAGAAGATGGCAGTGTTCTTGCCCTCCTTATCGGTGTTGGCAGAGCAGTGCATGGAAGCGATGCCCTTCAGCGGCAGGAAGTAGTTCATCATGGAGAACATACCCTTCTTCATCTCGCCGCCATACCAGGTGTTGACGATGACCTGCTCCTTGCTGGTGATGTTGAACAGCACAGCAGTCTCGGAGTTCAGGCCCAGCTCCTTGTAGTTCTCGACCTTAGCCTTGGAAGCGTTGTAGACAACGAAATCAGGCTCGAAGTTCGCCAGCTCCTCAGCGGTGGGCTTGATGAACATATTGGTGACGAAATGTGCCTGCCAGGCCACTTCCATGATGAAGCGGACGGCCATGCGGGTGTCCTTGTTGGCGCCGCAGAAAGCATCCACGACGTACAGGCGCTTGTTGGAGAGCTCCTTCTTGGCGATCTCCTTCACAGCTTCCCAGGCTTCCTGAGAAGCAGGGTGGTTGTCGTTCTTGTACTCGTCGCTGGTCCACCACACGGTGTCCTTGGAGTTCTCGTCCATGACGATGAACTTATCCTTGGGGGAGCGGCCGGTGTAGATACCGGTCATGACGTTGACAGCGCCCAGCTCGCTGACCTGGCCCTTCTCGTAGCCTTCCAGTTCGGGCTTGGTCTCCTCGTCGAACAGCTGCTCGTAAGAGGGATTGTACACGATCTCGGTCGTGCCGGTGATACCATACTTGCTCAGATCCAACTTTGCCATGATACTTATACCTCTTCTTTCGTTCAGGTCATCGTCCAGACACCAGCGGTAAGCTGCCCTCAGCCAAAAGGACACCGCAAAAGGACGACGAAAAGAAATACAGATGCGTATTCTCCTGTATATCATTATACATAAATTGGGGCCGAAATCAACCGGCGGAGCGGTTTTCTTCGGGTAAAAGCAACAAATCTTATTAAGAATCTGGGGTATTTGAGACAGTTTCGTAAAAATCTTGGCCCGTTTGCCTGTACAAATTAAAGATTTTATGCCAAAAACAAATCTTTGATAAAATTTTGTCGATTTGGGATACAAGGAGCGGAAAACAGGAGAGAAGAGGCTGCAATTTTGGGCCGCGAAAAAACGTATTATAAGTAGAGACACAAAATGTTTGTGGATATTTTGCGATTTATCTGGAAAAAACGCACAACTTATGATATACTGAATCAGTTTGACCCGCGGCCATGAGCCGCCAGCATGGAGAAACAACGACGATGAAGACGCTTTACATATTTCTTACCCGCTCCGGCACCCTGCTCTCGAACCTCGTGTACAGCCTGACCGGTGCGCAGTACACCCACGTCTCCCTCGCCTTCGACGAGGACCTGAGCACTCTCTACAGCTCTACCCGCAAGAATGGTTATACCATGTTCCCCGCAGGTCCCAGCCGGGAGTACCTGAACCGGGGCGTGTTCCTCATGCGGGAGAACATCCCCTGCGCCCTCTACGCGTTGGAAGTGACGGACGAAGCCTACACCCGCGCCAAGCGCCGCACTCAACACATGATGCACCACGGGGAGCTCTACCGCTTCAATTCGCTGGGTCTGCTGCTCTGCTGGATGCATATCCGCTGGCAGCGCCGTCGGCATTATTTCTGCTCCCAGTTCGTCAGCGAGGTGCTCCAGAAGAGCGGTGCGCTGGAGCTGCCAAAGCCCAGCACCCTCATGCACCCCAGCGATTACGCCGAGCTGCCCGAGCTGCGCTGCCTCTACCGCGGTACGCTGGCCGGCCTGCCCCAGCGCCAGAGCATGGAGCTGGGCGAGGTGGAGAGCGTCATGGGTCTTTACCTGAACGTCCTTCTGGGGGCCGTGAAGGGCAGAGTACGTCGGCTGTTCTGATTTTTTCGAAATTTTTGCCGAAAAATTGAAAATGCCTGTTGACAAAGCGGGTGCGCTGTGCTAAAATAATCGAGTCGGGAACAACACCCGATGCAATGGTAGTATGGCCCGTTGGTCAAGCGGTTAAGACAGAGGCCTCTCACGCCTTTAACATCGGTTCGATTCCGGTACGGGTCACCATTTTAGTAGTAAAACGGCTCTGCGCCGTTTTATATAGATGCCTCTTTAGCTCAGTCGGTTAGAGCACCTGACTGTTAATCAGGGTGTCGCCTGTTCGAGTCAGGCAAGAGGCGCCAGTAAAGCGATGGAAGTTTTCCATCGCTTTTTCTTTTTTATCCGTTCCGGTGCGGCTTTTGTTGACAGAGAAAGCGGCGGGGGATATACTTATAAAAAATGAACCTCTCAGGCCGCCTGCGGCGTCCAGCTCTCCGGATAGGAGAGCCCTTGGCAAAACCGAAAACTTGCCCTTTTCGCCAGAGCCTCCCCTATCAGGGGAGGCGGCACAGCGTCAGCTGTGACGGAGAGGTTGAGGAAAAATGCGCCTGATGAAAAAGGAGAAAAAAATGAAACAGATCATTCTGACGGGCGACCGCCCGACGGGCCGGCTCCATGTCGGCCACTATGTCGGCTCTCTGAAGGAGCGTGTCCGGCTGCAGAACTCGGGCAAGTTCGACGAGATCTATATCATGATCGCTGACGCACAGGCCCTCACCGACAACGCCGACAATCCGGAGAAGGTGCGCCAGAACGTCCTGCAGGTCGCTCTGGACTATCTGGCCGTGGGCATCGACCCCGCCAAGGCACACATCTTCATCCAGTCCATGGTGCCGGAGCTGACCGAGCTGAGCTTCTATTATATGAACCTCGTCACCGTCTCCCGCCTGCAGCGCAACCCCACCGTCAAGGCAGAGATCCAGCAGAAGAACTTCGAGTCCAGCATCCCGGTGGGCTTCTTCACTTACCCCATCAGCCAGGCTGCGGACATCACCGCCTTCAAAGCTACTACCGTCCCCGCAGGCGAGGACCAGCGCCCCATGATCGAGCAGTGCTGCGAGATCGTTCATAAGTTCAACGCCGTCTACGGTGAGACTCTGGTGGAGCCTGAGATCGTTCTGCCCCAGAACAGCGCCTGCCTGCGCCTGCCCGGCACCGACGGCAAGGCCAAGATGAGCAAGAGCCTCGGCAACTGCATCTACCTCTCCGACGAGCCTGAGGACATCAAGAAGAAGATCATGTCCATGTACACCGACCCGAACCACCTGCGCGTGCAGGACCCCGGCAAGGTGGAGGGCAACCCCGTCTTCATCTATCTGGATGCATTCAGCCGCCCGGAGCACTTTGCTGAGTTCCTGCCCGAGTACCAGAACCTCGACGAGCTGAAGGCACACTATCAGCGCGGCGGTCTGGGCGACGTGAAGGTGAAAAAGTTCCTGAACAGCGTCATGCAGGCTGAGCTGGAGCCCATCCGCAACCGTCGCAAGGAGTGGGAGCGGCGCCTGCCCGAGGTCGTGGAAATTCTGAAGGAAGGCAGCGCCGTGGCCGAAAAGACCGCCGCCGCCACCCTCGCCGAAGTGCGTAAGTCCATGAAAATCAATTACTTCACGGATGATAATCTGCTGAAATAACAAAGCGTAAATGAAAATGCCCTTGCAGAACGCTAAAAATAGCTTCGGCAGGGGCATTTTTCATAAGAATTGCGAGCCGGTGACGAGAGAATGACTGGATATAAAAAGTATTTCGACGCGTATTGCAGGGAGCATGGGCTGAATCTGTATTTGTCCTTTGAGATGCCTGCCGGATACAAAACAGCAAAGGGAACATTTGACGCTTCCAGCAGAACTGTGTTTATAAATGCAGAGGGGCTGGACAAAGAGCCTGGGTACGCAAGAATGTTCTATCTTTTTCATGAGCTGCGGCACGCATCCCAGTATCTTGAACCGGAGCGATTTAATGAGACGATAAATCGAAGCGTTCAGTATATCATCATGTTCGACGGGACTTGCTATAAACTGGTGGAAAATCATTATCTGAAATGTAAATTAAAAGGTAGCGAAGGATATTTTACAAGCCTGTATCTCGGACAACCGCATGAAGTCGATGCGAATACATTTGCCTATGAGCAGACCCGAAAAATCTGCGGGGATTCGGCAGGACTAAAAGAGCTGTTTGATTTCTGGATGCCGCGTCAGGCGATTCTGAACGGTACATATGATAGGATTTTTTCGCTGATTGACGAGAAAACCAAAGGGATGACCTGATTCCAAGGCACAAAAATGCCGCTCTCCTATCAAGGGAAGAGCGGCATTTGTTATTTCCTTAAATCTTCAAAAAGTTCATCCAAATCGGTGTAGTGCTTTACGTTGGGGTCCTTCGCAATGCGTTCAGCCTCCAACATGGCGGCAATCGTTTCCTCATTCGGACGCTCGACTTCATCAATATAATCAGGAATCATATCGCTTACAGACTGCGGTTCTTGATCTCGGAAGTGACCTTTGCGATGAACTCATCCACTTCCATCGTGGTGGTCTCGCCCTTGCGGTCACGGACAGAGACGTTGCCGGCCTCGGCTTCCTTGGCGCCCAGGACCAGCATATAAGGCACACGGTCCACCTGCTGTGCAGCGCGGATCTTGTAGCCGATCTTCTGGTTGTCGTCGTCCAGAGCCACACGGATACCGGCCTCCACCAGCTTCTCGGTGATGGCCTCGGAATACTCGAGGGTCTTCTCGGAGACGGGCAGGACCTTGACCTGAACAGGAGCCAGCCAGGTGGGGAACTTGCCCTTGGTCTCCTCGATGAGGTAGGCCATGAAGCGGTCGAGAGAACCGAGGATCGCACGGTGCAGGACAACGGGGGTCTTCTCGGAGCCATCCTTGTCCACATAGGTCAGGTGGAACTTTGCGGGCAGGCAGAAGTCCAGCTGGCAGGTGGACAGGGTGTACTCAGCGCCGACAGCGGGCTTGACGTTGACGTCCAGCTTCGGGCCGTAGAAAGCAGCCTCGCCGATCTCCTCAGTGAAGTGGATGCCCAGCTCGGTCAGGACCTCGCGCAGAGCGTTCTCGGCGTGGTTCCACATCGCGTCGTCGTCGTGATACTTCTTCTTATCGGCAGGGTCACGCAGGGACAGAACGCAGCGGTAGTCGGTGATGTTGAAGTCCTTGTAGGTCTCGAAGATGAGGTTGCAGACATCAGCGACTTCGCTCTTGATCTGCTCCGGAGTGCAGAACAGGTGAGCGTCATTCTGGCAGAAGTGACGGCCGCGCTCGATGCCCTTCAGGGTGCCGGAGGACTCATAGCGGAAGTCGTGTGCGATCTCGCCGATGCGCATGGGCAGGTCACGGTAGGAGTGGGGACGGTTTGCGTAGATCATCATGTGATGGGGGCAGTTCATCGGGCGCAGGACGTAGCTCTCGCCCTCCATCTCCATAGCGGGGAACATATTCTCGCGGTAGTGGTCCCAGTGGCCGGAAGTCTTGTACAGATTCACGGTGCCGATGCAGGGAGTCATAACGTGCAGGTAGCCACGGGCGCGCTCCTTCTCCTTGATATAGTTCTCCAGCTCCTGCCAGACAGTGTAGCCTGCGGGCAGGAACATGGGCAGACCGCGGCCAACCAGGTCATCGGTCATGAACAGGCCCATCTCCTTGCCGATCTTGCGGTGGTCGCGCTCACGGGCCTCCTGCTGCTCCTTCTCCCAGGCGTCCAGCTCCTCCTGATTGTGGAAAGCCACGCCGTTGATACGGGTCAGCATCTTGTTCTCTTTGTCGTTCTTCCAGTATGCGCCGGACTGCTGGGTGATCTTGAAAGCCTTCAGAGCCTTGGTGTAGGTCAGGTGAGGTCCGATGCACATATCGACGTACTCGCCCTGCTGGAAGAAGCTGAACTCGGTCTCGTCGGCCAGGTCAGCCATGTGCTCGACCTTATAGTTCTCGTGGCGCTCTTCCATCAGCTTGACGGCCTCTGCGCGGGGCAGGATGAAGGGCTTGATGGCCAGATTCTCTTTGGTGATCTTGCGCATCTCCTTCTCGATGTTGGCCAGATCCTCGTCGGTCAGCTTGGTGTCGCCGAGGTCAACGTCGTAGTAGAAGCCGTTCTCGGTGGCGGGGCCGAAGGCGAAGTCAGCCTCCGGGTAGAGGCGCTTGATGGCCTGAGCCATGACGTGGGCTGCGGTGTGACGGATAACGTGCAGTTCCTGGTCCTGCGGGCACTCGTCCACATGACCGTCCTTATAGATGATCTTCATGGTGTTACTCCTTCTTGACATGAAAAATGCGTTTGGTATAACAAAAAAAGACGCTTCACCCCGCATTTGCTTTACGGGATGAAGCGCCTTTGAAAAATCCAACTGCGTTCCACGGTTCCACCCGAATTGCGTGCTGCTGCACGCCACTCGCTGTGCTGTAACGGGCGCACCCGGCAGAGGTTCGCCTCTGCACTCTGCGGTGGTAGAAGTCCGGCACATGGCAGGCTGCTTGCAGCGCGTCCTTCCGGACGGCAGCCCTCTCTGCGGCATGGAGAACGGGACTTCGGTTTGTCCGCATCATCGTTTTGGGACATTTGATTTTGACGCACCGGCGGCAGAAAACCTGCGCACACTGCGCATCACAGGATGAAACTACAGATGATTGTAGCACGAGAAACGGAAAAAATCAAGGGCTGTGCCTGCAGAAATTTAGACTGGACAATTCTTGCACTTTTAGGCGAAATATGGTATCGTATAGATGCCGCCTCTGGCGGCAAGGCGCTGACCACAAACACAGGCGGCTGTCCCTTACCGGTACCTGAGTGCCGGGTAAGGCGATTTTCTTGCAGATTCGTGCTCCCCCGGACGCTCAAGGGCGGAAAGGGGGGATAAGACCATGAGTATTTTGGAATTTACCGCGTTGCTCTCGCTTCTTGGCGGTGCAATTTATGTGACGTTTCAAATCACTTGGACTGTATCTCACAGCGACGATAAAGACAAGAAAAATGACCGCCTCTGAGTTCCCCAACTAGACCGGTCATTTTTTCTTGACTTATTATGGTGAGGGACCAGCCGTTTGCGGGCCGGCGCCTTTTCTATTTGTAGTATAACCAGAAATATCGGATTTGTCAAGGAACGGAGCGACGCACTGCCGTTCCTTTTTTATTTTCTGAACCGCTTCCCCCAGCTCTCCGTATACTCCGACAGCAGCTTTTCCGTCACAAAGAGCTGGCTGCTGTAGAGGCCGTGGGTGCCGGAGAGCATATAACAGACGCCGCAGCCCAGCGCGATCAGCTCCAGCCCCACGCCGCCGAACAGCTCATAGGCCAGCAGGATGGAGGGGATGAGGGTGTTCGTCGCGCCGCAGAACACCGAGACGAGGCCCACGGCGGCGGAGAACCCGGCGGGCAGGCCCAGCAGCGGGCCGAATGCACAGCCGAAGGTCGCACCGATGTAGAAGCTGGGGACGACCTCGCCGCCCTTGAAGCCCGCCGAGAGGGTCAGGGCGGTCAGCAGTATCTTGCAGATAAAGTCCCACGGCAGGGCCTGCCCCTGCTCCACGGCGGCAGTGATGACGCCCATGCCCGCGCCGTTGTAGCGGCCTATGCCCATCAGGTAGGAGAGGGCCACCACGGCAACACCGCCCACGACGGCACGCACCCAGGGGTTTGGCAGGCGGCGGGGCATTTCGTGCTCCATGGTGTGGAGAAGCCAGCAGAATGTCCGGGCCACCAGCGCACAGGCAACACCCAGCACAGCCACCAGCAGAGTAGAATCAATGGAAAGCGCCGGTGCGGTCAGCTCAAAATGGGTAGGAGAGATGCCGCAGGCCAGCGAGACGCCATAGGCGATGAGGGCAGCGGCGAAGCCGGGAACAAAGGCCACCGAGAACGCGAGGCCCACGTCCTCCACCATGATGCCGAAGAGGGTCGCTGACAGCGGCGTGCCGAACAGTGCCGAGAAAAACGCCGCCATGCCGCAGGCTGTGGCCGTGCGGCGGTCATGGTCGGAGAAGCGGAAGAGCTTTGCGATGTTGTAGCCGATGCTGCCGCCCATCTGCAAAGCCGCGCCCTCGCGCCCGGCCGAGCCGCCGCAGAGGTGGGTGAGCACCGTGCCGAAGAAGATGGCCGGCACCAGCAGCGGGCTGACGCTCTCGCCGCTGTGGACGGCGCGGATGACGTTGTTCGTCCCCATCCCTTCGCAGCCCGTCACCTTATAAAGTGCCACGATGGCAAGACCTGCCACCGGCAGCAGCCAGAGCAGCCAGATGTGCTCGGCCCGCCACTCGGTGACGTGCTCCACGGCCAGGTGGAACGCTGTGCCGACGGCACCGCAGACGAGGCCGGTGGGGACGGCCAGCAGCAGCCAGCGGGCCAGGATGGCCGCGACGGCCCGGAAGGAATAAAGCTCCTTTTTCAAAAATTCTTTCATGATAACACTCCTGTGTTTTTTATATCCTGCCCACAAAGATAGCACGACGGACGGGCACTGTCAAGAAACGCCAAAGCCCCGCTCCCTTGTGCGAAGGAGCGGGGCTTTGAGCTGTGTTTGGAATTATCAGAAAAAAGGAAAAAGGAGAACAATATATCCACGCCGTCTCGGCGGGATAGCGATGAAATCAGGGGGGGACGCTTACTCGACGTCCTGCAGGGCGGCAAAGTCCTCTTCGCCGGTGCGGATCTTGACCACGCGGGTCACGTTGTAGACGAAGATCTTGCCGTCGCCGATGTGGCCGGTGTAAAGTGCCTTCTTGGCGGCCTCCACCACGGAATCGACCGAGATCTTGGAGACGATGACCTCGACCTTGATCTTCGGCAGGAGGGTGCTGTCCACAGGCACACCACGGTATTTTTCAGTGGTGCCTTTCTGGATGCCGCAGCCCATGACCTGCGTGACCGTCATGCCGGTGACGCCCAGATCGTTGAGGGCGCTCTTAAGCTGGTCGAACTTGGAAAGCTTTGCAATGATGGACACTTTGTGCATCCCGGTGTCGTAGATGCCGTCGTGGATGACAGCAGGCTCACGCACCACAGGCACAGCGGCGTCCATCTGCTTTGCAGAAGCTTTGGAAGCGTCGTCCTCGCCGAGGTCGGTGTTCTCGTTGGGGACCATGGCGGCAGAGTTTGCATCGGAGATGGCGAAACCGGCGTAAGCGGAAGCCAGACCGTGCTCGTGGATGTCCAGACCGTCGATCTCCACCTCAGCGGGAACGCGGAGGCCGATGGTTTTGTCGATGACTTTGAAGACAACGAACATCACGATGAGAACGTAGGCATCGACCACGATGAGGCCCAGCAGCTGGATGCCCAGCTGGCTCAGACCGCCGCCGTAGAACAGGCCCTTACCGACACCGTTGCCGCCGTCGGAGAAGAGGCCCACGGCAATGGTACCCCAGACGCCGTTTGCAAAGTGGACGGAGACAGCGCCCACGGGGTCATCGATCTTCGCAATGTTATCGAAGAACTCGACGCTCAGCACCACGAGGATGCCGGCGACGAAGCCGATGATGAAAGCACCAAAGGGCGAAACGGTGTCGCAGCCTGCGGTGATGGCCACCAGACCAGCCAGAGAGCCGTTGAGCGTCATGGAGACGTCGGGCTTGCCGTAGCGCTTCCAGGTAAAGAGCATGGTCACGCAGGTAGAAACTGCTGCCGCAAGGTTGGTGTTGAAGCAGACCAGACCGGTCAGAGTCATGGTCTCATCGGTGGATAGGCTCAGGGAAGAGCCGCCGTTGAAGCCGAACCAGCAGAACCAGAGGATGAACACGCCCAGCGCACCGGCGGTCAGGTTGTGGCCGGGGATGGCGTGGGGCTTGCCGTCCTTGTCGTACTTGCCGATGCGGGGACCCAGCAGAGCCGCGCCCAGCATGGCGATGACGCCGCCGACGTTGTGGACTGCTGCAGAACCGGCAAAGTCGTGGAAGCCCATGCTCTGGAGCCAGCCGCCGCCCCACATCCAGTGGCCGCAGATGGGATAGACCACCAGCGAAATGGCTGCGGAGTAGACGCAGTAGGCTTTGAAGTTGGTGCGCTCGGCCATGGAGCCGGAGACGATGGTGGCTGCCGTTGCGCAGAAGACAGTCTGGAACACGATGTACACCCACAGCGGGATGTCGAGGCCCAGATGAGAATAATCACCCTGAATGAAGGGGTCGAACCCGCCGATGAGAGCGCCGGTGCCGCCGAACATCAGGCCGAAGCCGATGAGCCAGTAGCAGGGCGTGCCGATACAAAAATCCATCATGTTTTTCATGAGGATATTGCCGGTGTTCTTGGCGCGGGTGAAGCCTGCCTCGCAGAGCGCGAAGCCGGCCTGCATGAAGTAGACGAGGAACGCTCCTACGAGCGTCCAACAGGTGTTGACGGAGCTGAACATGACGCAGATACCTCCCCAATGATCTGGCTGCCGGGTGCCAGCCCGGCGGCGCGTACACTCCGGCTGCTGCACCCCTCTATCTGCGCAGCAGCGCGGAAAATCCGGAAAAGGAAGCCCTCTATTTCTCCCTTGGCCGCAGGGGATACACTTCCCCCGGAAACACAAAAGGCGCTGGCGGATCTTTCATCCGTCAGCGCCTTTGCTTTCGATGGCAAGAGTATAAGGCGGTTTGGTCAAAGTGTCAAGAGCTGGATGCTATTTTTGACGTTCTGCACAAACCGGAAAAGATTGGGCAAAGAAAACTTTGGCAGGCATCATTTTTCCTCTGTGTGGTCTGCCCGCATTTCGACATGGAGCAGCAGACTCATCAGAGCGCGCAGCGCGAAAGTCGCCGCCAGCGGGATGACCGACTCGAGGTTCTGCAGAAGGAAGGTCTTGGCGATCTCTGCCGACATGAGAAATTCCAATGCCGTCGTCAGGCCGGTGCTCATCTCGTGGTGGAAGTCGTACCGGTCGTGGAAAAAGGTCGTCCGCACATAGTGGTAGGTGGCCTTGACAAGGCTCGTCACGATGATGAACAGGCCGATGACCTCCGCCAGCCCCGCAATGAGGGGGACTGCCGATTCCAGAAAGCCCTCCAGCAGGTGGGCGATGTTCTCGTTCAGGTGATACAGGGCCGTCATGCTCTGGCCACCGCTCAAGCCAGCAGGCTCTTGATATAAGCGGCCAGCTCCTCGTCCTTGCAGGAGGCGAAGAACAGCTCGCTGAACTTCTCACCGGCGATGGCACCCTTCAGCAGGTTCTGATCGATGCTCTTGAGGCACTCGATGAGGGGCTTGAAGGTGGCGGCGCGGACGCCGTCGAGGATCTTCTTGTTGCGCTGCTCGGGTTCGACGCGCTCCTTGGGGTAGCCCTGACCGTGGCCGAAGCCGAACAGCTTCTCAAAGCAGTACTCGAGGTTCAGCTCACCGCCCCAGCCGAAGCCTTTGGCGAAAGGCATGGCCACGGCATTGCCGTCGTTGACGTGGGCGAAGGTGTAGGCGTCCACGGGGTCCTCCACATGGCCGCAGATGACGCCGGGGAAGCTGTTCAGGGCCAGCATGGCGCCCTCGCCGGTGCCGCAGCCGGTGATGACGTAGTCGGCAGCGCCGCTGTTGAGCAGGATGGCGGCGAGGATGCCGCACTGCACATAGGTCAGCTGTGCGGCGTCATCGGCAGCGTACATGCCGTAGTTGACCACCTCGTGGCCCATCGGCTCTACGACCTTCTTCAGAGCGGCCTCGATGATGCCGTTCTTTGCGGCCTGACTGTTCTCGTTGATAAGTGCGATCTTCATGGGGAAGTCCTCCTGTTTTTATTATTATGACCAGTGTAGCAGATTCCGGAAAAAAAGTCGATATGGGAAACAAAAGAGCGCCGTGCCCGGCACCCGGAAGGCAGCGGACACGGCGCAAAAAATGCCGGATATGGAAAAACTTACTGCGGCTGCTTGCCGATGTAAGCCAGGATGCCGCCGTCAACGTACAGGATGAGGCCGTTGACGAAGTCGGAAGCGGCAGAAGCCAGGAAGACAGCGGGTCCGCCCAGATCCTCAGCCTCGCCCCAGCGGCCTGCGGGGGTCTTGGCGACGATGAAGCTGTCGAAGGGGTGACGGCTGCCGTCGGGCTGACGCTCGCGCAGAGGTGCGGTCTGCGGGGTAGCGATGTAGCCGGGTCCGATGCCGTTGCACTGGATGTTGTACTCGCCGTACTCGGAGGCGATGTTCTTGGTCAGCATCTTCAGGCCGCCCTTGGCTGCAGCGTAGGCGGAGACGGTCTCACGGCCCAGCTCGCTCATCATGGAGCAGATGTTGATGATCTTGCCGCCGCCCTGAGCGATCATGTCGGGGATAACAGCCTTGGCGACGATGAACGGAGCGTTCAGGTCAACATCGATGACCTGACGGAACTGAGCAGCGGTCATCTCGGTCATGGGGATGCGCTTGATGATGCCGGCGTTGTTGACCAGAATGTTGATATGGCCGACTTCCTCGGTGATCTTTGCGACCATGGCGTTCACGGCGTCCTCATCGGTGACGTCGCAGACATAGCCGTGAGCCTTGATGCCAGCTTCTTCATAAGCGGCGAGGCCCTTATCGACCAGCTCCTGCTTGATGTCGTTGAAGACGATGGTAGCGCCGTTTGCGGCCATTGCCTTTGCGATAGCCATGCCGATGCCGTAAGATGCGCCGGTGATGAGCGCGACCTTGCCGGTCAGGTCAAAGGATTTGGGAGTACACTGTGCCATAATTAAGTCCTCCAATCAGAATTTTGCTTTGCGGGGCGCTACGCTGCCGGACGATACCTGTAGTCTAACTGCCGCCACGGGAAGCAGCAATTTGGACTGTCCGGCCCTGCACCCTCTTGTATACTAGAGTAGCATTCTTTATTCCGACTGTCAAGGTGTTTTCTTGGCACAATTACTGCAAATTTTTTCTCATTTTGCTGCGTTTTCGTGAAATCGTCATAAAAACGGACTCTGCAAAGGCCGGGATTGCTGCTTGTTGCACACAATAGCCCTTCAGCCCAGTTTTTTCTTCTGCTGGTGGGCCATGATGGGCATTAAGATCGCCATCGGCATGAACCGCTGGGCCGTCGTCGCCGCCCGCATGAGGGCCGATGGGACGATGATGGTCTTGTGGTGCAGCATCCCCCGCATGGCTTCCTCTACGCAGAGTTCCGGGCTGATGCCCCGCAGCGCGAACACCACATCGGCCCGCTCGTTGAACTCGGTGTCCACCGGGCCGGGGCAGAGGGCGCAGACGTAGACCGGACTGTGCTGCTCCCGCAGTTCTTCGGCCACGCCCCGGGTCAGGCTGACAACATACGCTTTGGTGGCGTAGTAGCCCGCCATATAGGGTCCGCCCGGCAGCAGCCCGGCGGAAGACGCCACGTTGAGCACGGTGCCGAAGCCCTGAGCCTCCATCTTTTTCACGGCGAACTTGAACAGCTGGTGCATGGCCAGCACGTTGACCTTCGCCATGGAGAGCTCTTTCTCGCCGCTGGTCTCAAGAAAGCTGCCGCAGACGCCGAAGCCGGCGTTGTTGATGAAAATATCGATGCGCTCGTCAGTCAGCGCCTCGCAGAGACGGGCGCACTCGCTCTCCTGCTCCAAATCAGCAGGCAGGATGCGGCAGAAGGTGCTGTGCTTCGCGGTGAGCTCTGCGGCCAGAGCTTCGAGTCGGTCAGTGCGGCGGGCGGTGAGGATGAGCCGGAAGCCGAGGCGGGCATACCGGCGGGCAAACTCCCGGCCAATGCCGGAAGAAGCTCCGGTTATCCATACAGTTTTGGACATAAATTACTCCTTGTAAAATCCGGAAGCCTTATCGATGGCTTCCAGCTCGTCAGCGGTGAAGGTGGTGTTGTTCAGGGCAGCGATGTTGTCGAGGATCTGCTGGGGCTTGGACGCGCCGATGAGGACGCTCGTCACCTTGCCGTCCCGCAGTATCCACGCCAGCGCCATCTCGGCCAGCGTCTGGCCGCGGGCGGCAGCGATTTCGTTCAGGGCGCGTATCTGTGCAAGCTTTTCCTCGGTAATGACGCTCTCCTTCAGGAAACGGCCATCGGTGCGGATGCGGCTGTCCTCCGGGATGCCGTTGAGGTAGCGGTTGGTCAGCAGACCCTGCGCCAGCGGGCTGAAGGCGATGATGCCCCTGTTCAGCCGGACAGCAGTCTCTTTCAGGCCGTTCTGCTCGATGGTGCGGTCAAAGATGGAGTAGCGGTTCTGGTTGATGACGAAGGGGACGTGGAGCTCGTCGAGGATGGCGCAGGCTTTTTCCAGCGTCTCACCGTTGTAGTTGGACAGGCCGGCATAAAGCGCCTTGCCGCTGCGCACCGCCTGCGCCAGAGCGCCCATGGTCTCTTCCAGCGGGGTGTTGGGGTCCATCCGGTGGTGGTAGAAGATGTCCACATACTCGAGGCCCATCCGCTTCAGGCTCTGGTCGAGGCTGGCCAGCAGGTATTTCCGGCTTCCCCAGTCACCGTAAGGCCCTTCCCACATGGTGTAGCCCGCCTTGGTGCTGATGAGGAGCTCATCGCGGTAGGGGGCAAGATCTTCCTTGAGGATGCGGCCAAAGTTCTTCTCGGCGCTGCCCGGCTCGGGGCCGTAGTTGTTGGCGAGGTCGAAGTGGGTGATGCCGTTGTCGAACGCCGTGCGGCAGAGCAGGCGCATGTTCTCGAAGTTCGCGGTATCGCCGAAGTTGTGCCACAGGCCCAGCGAGACGGCGGGCAGCATCAGGCCGCTTTTGCCGCAGCGGTGATAGGGCAGGGTGGAGTAGCGTGCAGGAGATGCAGCATACATGGCGGGAAACTTCCTTTCGTTCAGTTTACCCCATTGTAGCACGGAAAAACGGCAGAATCCACATAAAAGTGCAGCGCCCCGGCATCTTTGCTGCCGGGGCGCTGTGAGAAAAAAGAAGAAAAGACGAGAAACTCAGATTCAGGCGTCAGCCTTGACGCTCCGGGCGGCCAGATAACGAGCCGGCTTCATGAGCAGTACGCAGCCGCCGTTGAAGACCAGAGAGCCGACGATGTACACCCCGAAGAAGAGAGGAAGATTTGTTGCAAAAGCTGCGCTGTCGATGCAGGCGACGGTCAGGTAGGCAAAGCCCACATTGTTCAGCACTTTGGGAGCGTAGGGGTGCAGGATGATGAGGATGAAGAGCACCACGCCCAGCGGCAGCAGCAGGCCCAGCGTCCCGCCCAGAACAGGCGTCAGCGCACCGATGGCCAGCATCGCCAGCACCGTGAGCACCATGCCCACGAGGCCGCCCAGCTCCACGCTGACAAAGCGGTCTTTGATGTCGCCCTCCATCGTAAAGAGCATGATGTTGCTCAAAAAGACGAGCCAGCTGTACTCAAACTCGATGGCGTGGAAAAAGGCGTTGGCGATCAGGATCCACACCACCATCATCAGGCGGAAGTAGAGCAGGAAACGCTTGGTCACAGTTTCGTTCATGGAAAAACTCACTTTCCAGAAGCTGTTTTCATAAGCGGGGTGCAATGCCTGTGAAAACGGCTTCTTAACTTCGGCCTGCAAAAGCGGCTGGCCGGTCGTTTTTGTGTCGGATAAAGTTATTATACTCTGTCTGGAAACAAAAGGCAATATTTGCTTGCCAATATATGCAATAAAAACTTGCCGAATTTAAAAAAACAGCTTCGTCTTGTTGCCCGGCGTGGTTTGGAGTATAATAAAACCGTAAAAGAGAAACACCCTTTTCAAGGAGGAGATAAAACATGAACAAACCGGTCCTGGTGGTCATGGCTGCCGGCATGGGCAGCCGCTACGGCGGCATGAAGCAGATCGACCCGGTGGGTCCCTGCGGTCAGGTCATCGTGGATTATTCCCTGTACGACGCCCGCCGCGCAGGCTTCGAGACGGTCATCTTCGTCATCAAGCACGAGATCGAAGAGGCTTTCAAAGCTGCCATCGGCGACCGCGTGTCCAGGGTGATGGACGTGAAGTACGCCTTCCAGCAGCTGGATGAGCTGCCCGAGGGCTACACCATCCCCGAGGGCCGCGTGAAGCCCTGGGGTACCTGCCACGCGGTGCTGGCCGCAAAGCCCTACATCCACGGCCCCTTCGCCGTCATCAATGCCGACGACTACTACGGCCCCGAGGCGTTCAAGGTCATCTACGATTACCTCTCCACTCACACCGACGACGAGGTCTACGACTACTGCATGGTGAGCTACCTGCTCAAGAACACCGTTTCCGAAAATGGCAGCGTCGCCCGCGGCGTCTGCGCCCTCAACGAAGACAGCACCCTCCACAGCGTCACCGAGCGCACCCGCATCGAGACCTATGAGGGCGGCATCCACTACACCGAGGACGGCGGCGAGAGCTGGACGGACCTGCCCGGCGAGACGCCCGTGAGCATGAACCTCTGGGGCTTTGGCGAGAGTTTCGTAAAGGAAGCTGACCGGCGTTTTGCCCGCTGGCTGGACGAGAATCTGGAAAAGAACCCGCTCAAGTGCGAGTATTTCCTGCCGCTGGTGGTCAGTGAGCTCATCGGCGAAAAGAAAGCCGCCGTCAAGGTGCTGCGCAGCACCGATAAGTGGTATGGCGTCACCTACCGCGAGGATAAACCCGTGGTGGTGGAAGCCATCGCCAAAAAGACGGCCGACGGCCTTTACCCGGAAAATCTCTGGGCTTAATCTGCATAAAAAAATACGGCTGGGACAGCGTCCCAGCCGTATTTTTTTATCTTTACTGGATGCCGAATCCGTTGAAGGAGTCGGGATATTCGTCCTCGAGCTGCTCGAGCAGGCTGCTGAGGGAGCGGTTGCTCTGACCGTGCTTCAGCTTGGGGTAGGCGCGGAGCATACGGCCCTTGCCCAGCAGATGGGTGCCGCGGCGGGTGCGGGCCTGCATGACCTGCGCACGGGCTGCCAGCTCTTCCTTGAGCTGTTCCAGCTGCAGGAATGCGGTGGTCTGCTCGGCTTTGCCCTGCGCGGCCAGCTTGACGGCCTTGGCCGCTTCGGCGGCGTTGAGGCGGGCAGTCTGGGAGGCGCGGCGTGCGGCCTCCATGGCCTCATCGGCGCGGGTGCGCATGGTGGAAGCGGCCTCACGGGGCGACAGCTTGTCGTAGCTGTCCCGGGCCTCGGCGGCGGCCAGCTTGAGCTGCAGGCGGCTCTCGTCCATCTTCTGGTCCATGTCCAGTGCGGTGGTGCCAAGGATCTCGGTCATGGCGTCGCTGACAGCATGCATACTGTCGGCCACCTTCTCGAGAGCGTCCAGCTCCCGGGCGAGGTCGGAGGCGGCGATGGCGGTAGCCACCACGTCAGCGGCATACACCGCATAGAGCAGACATATCAGCACAAAGCCCACCAGCGGCGGAATGATGTTCACCAGCGCGGCAATGGTGGGATGGATGGCCTTGACCATCACCATGGCACCCACGCCCCACATCAGCGAGAACTCAAGACAGACATAGCCGCCGATGTTGAAGGGTTTGTCGGTGTAGTCCCACCAGCGGGTGCGGTAGAGCTTATACAGCGCCCATCCGCCCACCAGCTCCAAGGTACTGGGCAGGATGACGCCGCCGAGATACAGCAGCAACAGGTTATCTTCCAGCGGCGTGAGGAAGAAGAGCACCAGTATCATGCCGAAGCCGTAGATAGGGCAGACCGGGCCGTTCAGGAAGCCCCGGTTCACCAGCTGGCCGGTGGTGGCGGCGGCATACACCACCTCGACGCACCAGCCCAGACAGGAGTAGATGAGGAAAAACGCAAGGATATGATAAAGCGAGAAGCCGCAGACTGTCGTGTTGAGAAAAAACGACAAGGGGACACCTCCGATCAGTTCTGTTTGCGGACGATCTTATATTCATCGCCCGGCTCAAAGTAAGGGCAGGCCGAAGTGGTATGGGAGAGATAGCGGGCCATCTCGTCCTCATCCAGTGCGCCGCCCTCGGCGCAGTACCAGCTGCCATATTCGTCCTGCTGGTTGTTCAGGCAGTATTCACAAGGGTCAGACATTGCCTTCACCCTCGGCCTTGGCCGAAGCTTCGGCCTCCGCCTGCGCGGCCAGCTTCTTGAGCACCTTCGGCTCCACCCAGGTCACGGAGTCGTCGCCGGCCTTCTTGCGGGCGATGAGGGCCTTGATCTTAATGCCCATCTCGGTGAACATCCCCTCATGCTCGGTGCGGATGTTCCACTCCGGCTCGTTCTCGTGGAGGTCGTAAGTCTGCCAGATGATGTCGTAGCCGGAAGCGGGGAAGTAGGTCAGGCTGTCGCGGAACAGGTCATCGTCGTCGGTCTTGAAGTAGATCTCGCCGCCGTCCTTGAGAAAATCGCGGTACTGGATGAGCTGACGGGGGTAGGTGAGGCGGTGCTTGTTGGAGGAAGCGTTCTTGCTCCACGGGTTGCAGAAGTTGATGTAGATGCGGCTGACGGTGTCCTCCGGGGTGATGACGCCTTTGATGCGCTCGATGTCGGTGCTCATGATCTTGACATTGTCGATGGGGCGGCCTGCCTCGGCGTAAGCGGCTTCGATTTTGCGCTTTGCGAGGATGAGCACCTTGTCGGTGATGTCGATGCCCAGATAGTTATTCTCGGGGTGGGCAGAGGCCAGCTGGGAGATGAAGCCGCCCTTGCCGCAGCCCAGCTCCAGCACGAAAGGCTGCTCCGGGCGGGCATACTGGCTGTGCCACTTGCCGCCCCAGATGAGGGGCTCGTGGACGTGGAAATCAGCGGCCATCAGTTCGTCGTGGGCGTAGGGCTTGAAACGCATTCTCATAAGATAGTATTCTCCTTGTGACGTGAAAAGTTTGTACTTACAGATTTTTCTTCAAAAATTCCTCTACCTGCTCCGGCGTGGCGGCGCAGCTGCCCTGGCAGATACCGGGCTTGCCGCCGCCGCGTCCGTTCAGGGCGGCGTTGAGGGCTTTGGTCAGGGCGCGGACGTCGCCGCCGGCCTGCGCGATGCAGTAGCCGGTGCCCTTCTCGCTGGGCGTCAGAGCGGCGCAGAGACCGGTGGTGGCCTCGCTCAACCGTGCGGCCAGACGGTGCAGGCCGTCCGGGTCGAGGCCGGGGACGGTGCGGATGGCCGTTTCGCCGGGGCCAAGCTGTGCGGCCAGTGCATCGAAGAGCTGACTGCACAGGCCGAAGTGGGCGAATTTCAGGGCCGTGTACTCGTCGTACACCCGGTGGACCGCCACGGCGGTCTGGTCGGCCTTAGCCGAGAGCAGTGCGCCGATGTCGGCCTGACGGCTCCGCATGGCCTGCGCTTCCCGCAGGGCGCGTCCGCCGCAGACGACGCTGAGCCGGACACCGCCCTTGTAGTTCTCAGAGGTGAGGATCTTGATTTGTCCCACCTGTCCGGTGGCGGCGGTGTGGGTGCCGCAGCAGGCGCAGACGTCCGCACCCGGGATGGTCACGATGCGCACCTGCCCGGCGATCTCTTTTTTGCTGCGGTAGGTCAGCGCCGCCAGCTCTTCGGGGGTGGGGTAGGTGATGAGCACCGGCACATTCTCCCAGATGATGCGGTTGGCGGCAAGTTCTGCCTCCCGCAGGCCCTCGGCGGAGATGGGGACGCTGGTGTCCATCCGCACGGCGTCGGAGCCGATATGGAAGCCCACGTTCTCCGCCCCGAACATCTGGTGCAGAATGCCGGAGAGGATGTGCTCGCCGGTGTGCTGCTGCATCTTGTCGAAGCGCCACTCCCAGTCGATGGTGCCGGTGACGGCGGCACCGGGCTGTGCGGTCTCGGGCATGGCATCCACCGTGTGCCAGATGATGCCGTTCGTCTCGTGGACGTCGGTGACATTAAGCACCGTGCCGTCGGCGAGGGTCAGCGTGCCTCTGTCGGCGGGCTGACCGCCCCCTTCGGGGTAGAACACCGTGCCGTCCAGCGCGATGCGCCCGCCGCCCGTCTTTGCGTCCGCCTCTGCGGCCAGGATGACCCCGGCGGCAGTCTTGCGGAATGCGTCGTTCTCAAAATATTTTTCCGTGCGCTGCATGGCACGATACCTCCTGTAATAAAAACGATATTATCCCACTATAAAACTAAGTATACCACGTTTTTTGCCTGTGGAAAATAGTCTTCGCTTATGTTATGATAGGAAACAGCATAAACCCAAACGGAATATAAAGCGAGGAAGGTATCATCATGCGTGAAAGTGGAATCCTGATGCCGGTGTCCAGCCTGCCCGGCCCCTATGGTATTGGCTGCTTTGGCGCCGAAGCGCTCAAGTTCGTGGATTTTCTGGCCGCTGCTGGCCAGCACATCTGGCAGCTGCTGCCCCTCAGCCCCACCGGCTACGGCGACAGCCCCTACCAGAGCTGCTCTGCCTTTGCGGGCAACCCCTACTTCATCGACCTCGACGCTCTCAAGGCCGACGGCCTGCTGACCGCCGCCCAGCTCAAGGCAGAAAAGTGGGGTGATGACCCGCTTTCGGTGGACTACGGCACTCTCTACACCAGCCGCTATAAGGTGCTGCGCACCGCCTACGCCGCATGGCGCGAGAAGTACGCCGGTCTCCACGGCTGCGCCCACTACTACCCCGACGACTACTACGCTTTCGCCCTTGCCAACGACAGCTGGCTGAATGATTACGCCCTCTACATGGCCCTCAAGACCGCCAACGGCATGAAGAGCTGGACTGAGTGGCCCCGGGAGTACCGCCTGCGGGACGCCGCCGCGCTGGCAAAGTTCGCAGCAGAGCAGGAAGAGGAGATCGGCTTCTGGAAGTTCCTGCAGTACGAGTTTGCCACCCAGTGGAAGAAGGTCAAGGACTACGCCAACGCCAAGGGCGTGAAAATTCTCGGCGACATCCCGATCTACGTCTCTGCCGACTCGGTGGATGCATGGGTGGGCGGTGAGCTTTTCGAGCTGGACGCGCAGGGAGGCTTTGCCCGCGTGGCCGGCTGTCCGCCGGATTACTTCTCCGCAGACGGCCAGCTCTGGGGCAACCCGCTGTATAACTGGCCGTATCATAAACAGACGGGATACGCCTGGTGGATCCGGCGCGTCCGCCACGCCCTCGGCATCTACGACCTGCTCCGCATCGACCACTTCCGCGGCTTCGACACCTACTGGGCCATCCCGGCGGGCAGCTCTACCGCCTGCACCGGCAAGTGGGAGGTCGGCCCCCGGATGGACTTGTTCCACGCACTGGAAGCTGCCCTCGGTAAGCTGCCCATCATCGCGGAAGATCTGGGCGAGCTGTTCCCCAGCGTCCGCGAGCTGCTGGCCGACAGCACCTTCCCGGGCATGAAAGTTTTGCAGTTTGCTTTCAGCGGCGGCGACAACGAGTATCTGCCCCACAACCACGTCAAGAACAGCGTGGTCTACCCGGGTACCCACGACAACACCACCCTCACCGACTGGTGGGAGAACGCCGCCACCGGGAAGGAGAAGGCCAGCGCCGCCGCTTATCTCCACCTGACCCCCTGCAAGCCCACCGCGAAGGAAGTGGCCGCCGTCAAGCCGGACGCCGCCCGCATCGCGCTGCTGCGTGCGGCCCTCGGCTCTGTGGCTGACCGGGCCATTATCCCCATGTCCGACTGGCTGGGTCTGGGCGCAGAAGCCCATCTGAACACCCCCGGCAAGCTGGGCGGCAACTGGACCTGGCGCGCCGCGGAGGGCTTCGACGCAGAGCCTCTGGCCAGCCGCATCCAGGCCGAGTGCGAGGTCTACTGCCGCGCCGAGGAGCCGGTCGAAAAAGAGGCAAAAACCTCAATTTGACGGAAATGTAAAAAATCTTTTTGAAAATTGTGCGTTTTGCTGGTAAGCGTCCCGCCGTCGTGGTATAATCGCATGAGAGGCAGTCAGGGATAAGAACCTGTTTTCACAGCGATACACTGGCCATGAAAACAGGTTCGACTGTGAAAAGGCAGAGCACCGGGAAGGAAGACCCGGTGTATAAAATGGGGAAAAACGCATGAAAAATGAATGGACTGAGCAGGACTTGCGGCGATTCGTCGAAAGTTCGCGGCCTGTGTTTCAGGATGTGAGCCTGACACAGGTGGACGAGGACGCCGACCGCTGCTGGCAGGACGACGGCCTGATGGTGGACTACGAGTTGCGCGGTGGTCAGGTGGACTGTGTGCTGCGCCGCTGTGTCGTGGCAGACGGCAAGGTGTGGCAGCTGCAGATGACGGCCCCGCTGGCAGGCAATGACCTGCCCGAAGACCGGATGACCCCGCGGGAGCGGGAGATGTGCCGCGACGACATGAACCACGACTTTGTGACGGGGGTGTTCAACCGCCGCTACTACGAGACGGAATTCTGCACGAAACTCGATGAGTGGACCGACTGCCACCGCTGCGCGGCGCTGGCGCTGGTGTCCATCGACGGCGCAGAGAAGCTTTCCGCGCGGGAGAGCGACGCCGTCATGGGCCAGCTGGTCTGCTTTGTGGCAAACCAGTGGAAAAAGCACTTTGACCAGCCTGCTGAGCGGGTGGTCTGCCGCCTGAGCGATACCCTGTTCGCCATCGGCTGTGCCGACCGCACCCGCCGTGAGCTGGAAGAGGAGCTGAAAGCCATCTACGCCGAGATGCCCAAGGAGTGTGTGGCCTCGGTGGGCCTGATGCGCCGGGTGCCGTTCACCCAGTCCATCGGCGTGGCCGGCACCCGCGAGGTGCGCTGCAAGAACTGGGACGCCCTCTATGACCTGTGCGAGAAGCGGCTGGCCGCTGCACAGACCGCAGGCGGCGACCGTATCTACGACGGCGAATAATGCATAAGAGTCCCCCTTTTGAGAGAAACTACCCTCAAAAGGGGGATTTTTATATGGAAAACCAGAAAAACGACAATCTCAATATGCTGGAAGCCATCGTGCAGAATACCGAGATGGGGAAGAACACCCTCGATCAGCTCGTGCCGATGGCGGAGGATGAGCAGTTCAAGGCGGAGCTTCTGCGCCAGCGCAATATCTACCGCCAGCTCAATCAGGAGGCCCACGCCGCCATCGACGCCTGCGGCGGCTCAGCCCAGGGCCAGAGTGCCATGGCGAAGCTCAACACGAAGGTGAGCATCGGCATGAAGACCATCACCGACAAATCCACCCGCAACCTCGCCGAGATGCTCACACAGGGCAGCGGCATGGGCGTGGTGGACTGCATCAAATCCCAGAAGGACTACCCAGACGCCGCGCCGGGGTCGAAGAGGCTGATGCAGAAGCTGCAGGATTTTGAGGAGGATAACAGGCTGAAGCTGGAGCAGTACCTGTAACGGAGCTAAGTTCTCTTTTGCGCGCCAAAAGAGAACCAGAAAAGCGCCGCTTTTCCGAGGCGCGGGCACGGGAAAGGGGCTGCTCGCCCCTTTCAGACCCCGAAGGGGAAGTCGAAACGGAAAAAAGCTAGCCGCTTCGCTAAGACGGGTTGCGGCTCCCAGCGTCTGCTTCGCTGCCGCTCGCATCCTGCTGGCCGCTGTCCCAACAGCTCCTCCCTGTTTCCGCCACTGGCGGCGGTCGTCGCTGTTGCGCTTTTTTCTCGCTTCTCCGATTTGCTGCTTCGCAGCAGATTTTTTAGATGCTGCAATAGAAAAAGCTCCTGCCCGGATGAGGCAGGAGCTTTTCGCAGCTAAAATTAGAGAGATTCGACCATCGCGGCGACGATTTTGGTCGCGGTGGCGACGTACTCGGTGATGCTGAACTTTTTGACCACCAGCACCTCATGGCCGTCCTCGTCGGCGTTATCGCTCATGGCGCGGAGGATGACGCAAGGCACATCGTTCTTGGCGGCGATCTGACTCACGGCCGCGCCCTCCATCTCCACGCAGTCGGGGGCGCATTTGGCCTCGATGGCGGCTTTGGTGGCGCTGTCGCCCACGAACATATCGCCGGTGGCGATCTTGCCTGCCAGAGCCTTGACGCCTGCGTCGGCGCAGGCTTTCTCGGCGGCGGCGATAAGGGCCGGGTCGCCGGTGTACTCCTTCAGGAAAGGCGGATTCTGGCAGATCATATCCAGCTGGGCGTCGTGGTAAAGCACCGTCTTGCCGATGACCACGTCACCGATGCCGATCTTGCTGGTCATGTTGCCTGCGATGCCGGAGAAGATGATCTTCTCAGCACCGAACTTGGTGATGAGCACCTGGGTGGTGGCAGCGGCGTTGGCCTTGCCCATGCCTGCACAGCAGACGACCACCTGCTTGCCGGCCAGCGTACCCTTATGATACTCCACGCCGCCGTAGGGCTCGACCGTGACATTTTCCAGCCTGGCGCAGAGCTGGTCCACTTCGTCGGGCATTGCGCCCATGATACCTAAAATCATAAACTCTCCTTACACATTGAACAGGAACTCGATGACATCGCCGTCCTTGACGACATATTCCTTGCCCTCGGTGCGCTGCAGGCCCTTGGCCTTGACGGCAGCGTAATCGAAATCATGAGCTTCGAGGTCGCTGTAGGCGATGACGCTGGCGCGGATGAAGCCGCGCTCAAAGTCGCTGTGGATCTTGCCGGCAGCCTGCGGAGCCTTGGTACCCTTGCGGATGGTCCAGGCGCGGCACTCCTTCTTGCCGTCGGTCAGGAAGGAGATGAGGCCCAGCAGGTCGTAGCTGGCGGTGATGAGGTTGTCGAGGCCGCTTGCTTCGATTCCCATCTCGGCGAGGAAGGCTTTCTTTTCCTCGGGGCTGTAGTCGGCGATGTCCTCCTCGGTCTTGGCGCAGATAGGGATGTAGCGTGCGCCCTCTTCCTTGGCGCGTGCAGCCACCAGCGGGACGTACTTGTTGTTCTCGATGCCCTCCATCAGGTCGTCCTCGCCCACATTGCAAGCGTAGAGGACGGGCTTTGCGCTCAGCAGGCCCATCTCGTGGAGCACGGTCTGCTGCTCGGCGTCGTTCTCGTCGAAGTCGAAGCTGCGGGCGGGCTTGCCGGATTCCAGATGGGCGGCCAGCTGCTGCAGCCATGCGGCCTCGGCGGCAGCACCCTTGTTGTTGCCGCTCTTTGCGGCCTTAGCCATGCGGCCTGCGCGGTTCTGGACGACTTCGAGGTCGGAGAGGATGAGCTCGTAGTCGATGGCGTCGATGTCGGCGATGGGGTCCACGGCCTCGGCCTTGGTCACGTCCTCCACGACATGGATGATGTTGTCGTCGTCGAAGCAGCGCACGACATGGACGATGGCATCGCACTCGCGGATGTGGCCGAGGAACTTGTTGCCGAGGCCGGCACCCTGGCTTGCGCCCTTGACGAGGCCGGCGATGTCCACGAACTCCACGATAGCGGGGGTCTTCTTGTTGGTCTGCCAGATCTCAGCCAGCTTATCCAGCCGCTTGTCCGGCACGGCCACGATGCCGCTGTTGGGCTCGATGGTGCAGAAGGGGTAGTTTGCAGCCTCCGCGTTCTTGGTGGAGGTGATGGCGTTGAACAGAGTGGACTTGCCGACGTTGGGCAGGCCGACGATACCGAGTTTCATTTCAGATTTCTCCTTTTATAGTCATGGATGATAGAGCATTTTACAGAATGACTCCGGGTCATTTTTACATACACATCTATTTTATCATGCCTGCGGCGGCTCTTCAAGACCTTTCCGGAAGCAGAAGAAGGGGCAGATGGGCGATATGTGATTGATTTTTCACTTTCGAATCGGTTGAAAGCGCCTGCAAACTATGATATAATGCATGGAAGAGCGCGCTTTAGAAGGGGGAAGTCTGCCCTTTTGCGCTCGGGAAGCATTGGAATTGTGTAAAATAGAGGGACTAGACTCGAGAAAGGAAAACAAAATGAATTATCCTGTCGAATATACTGTGATTGCGGAAAATGAAAAAATCTATATTGAGGGCGGCGCCGATTATTGGGGGCTGTTCAACTACCTCATCGGTGACTATCTGCGGGACGCGGTCCTGAGTGAGACTCGCTCGGCTGTCTGGAACAGCGCCAAGAAGGGTTCTACTGAGCCGCTGCAGAACTGGTTCAAGAACTTCAAGAGCATGGGGATCATGGGTATGATCGGCTACATCTATGGTATCTACCACCTGGGCGAGAAGATCGATACTTACCTGAGCAAGAAGGACTAATGGCCGCGGAAAAGAGAAAGGTCCAAAAGTGGGGCTGGAAGACTTTGCTGGCACTGCTTGGCCTGGCAGCGGCTGGTGCATTCGGCTTTTTCAGCATCTTCAATACGGTAAGAGTGACAGCGGCTGAACCCTCCCTCTCGGAGAACGAAGCGAATGAAGCGGCATCTGTCACCATCACAGATGCGGAACTGGAACAGCTGCTCAGCGGCGAGCTCACGCTGGACAGCCTGACCCGGACCGGTACGGATGAAGCGCCTGCAGCCTCCGAGGCGCAGGGGACCGCCGCCGGTGAGCAGCCGGCCAGAATGGAGTCTGAGGCGGCAGCGTCCAGCGAGCCGGAAGACTCTGCATCCGGCACGGAGCAGAGCGCAGCCTCGTCGTCCGAGACTCCGGCGGAAAAAAAGCAGCAGGAGGCAGCCTGTGAGGCCGAAGTCAAGGCTCTCATCCAGCAGACCTACGCGCTGAAAGCCATTGCAGAAAAGGGACTCAATTCCAGCATCTCTGCGGCAAAGGCTGAGTACAAGACGCTGCCCGCAGAGCAGCAGACCAAAACCAAAAAGATCATGATCTGCCTGTCCAAGACAGGTGAGCTCACCTCGCTGCAGTCGTACTGCGACAAGGAGATGGGCCGCATTGTGAGCCAGCTGCGCACGGTCCTGAAAGAAAATGGACAGAGCACAGAACTGGCCGATCAGGTCATGAGCACCTACAAAGCCGAAAAGAGCCAGCGCTATGCAGAGCTGAAAAACAAGCTGTATAACGGCTGACTGTTCTGAAAGAGCAAGGAAGGCTGAAAAGCAGAAGCACAGGAGAGGAATCACAAAGTATGGACAATTACAAGGCAGAAAATCAGGAGCAGGAGATCGATCTGGTCTCGCTGTTCTTTGCGGTCGCCCATAGGTACAAGCAGATGGCCGCCGCAGCGGTGATCTGCGCCGTGCTGTTCGGCGGCTTCAGCGTGGTGAAGGGAATGCTGAACCAGCGCTCCATCGACGAGGCCATCGCCAACGGCGAGGAAGTCCCCCGTACCAGCGCAGAGCAGCAGTACGAAGAGGACATGGTCGAGTACCGTGAGGCCCAGATAAAGCACGACACGGATGTCACCAGCTATAAGCAGCAGTTGAACCAGAACGAGGCGGATCAGGTGCGTGCGCAATTTGACATCGACAATGCACAGGAGTACATTGACAAATCTGTCCTGAACAGCCTTGACCCCTACAGCGTCTATACCTCGGAGACCAGCTTCTATATCACCACCGATTATAAGATCATGCCTGGTATGGACTACCAGAACCCGGACTACACCAGCGCCGTCCTCAGTGCTTACAACAGCCTGCTGACCAGCCATGAGTCCATCATCACCATTGCGGACCAGTTCAGCATGGAAGAACGCTATATGCGTGAACTTATCAGTGTTTCTGTGGACAACGATACCCGTCTGCTGACCATCACGACTTATGGTGAAGATGCTGATGAGGCGGGCCGCATCATGGATTTGATGCTCAAGCGGATGGAGGCAGTCCGCGAAAACATCGAGATGACCGTGGGCGGCCATAATACCAAGCAGGTCTCCCGCAGTGACAGCACCACTGTGCTGACCTGGCTGCGCGACAGCCAGCAGGATACCCGTGATAACATGATCAGCCTGCAGAACAATCTGACAGACCTGCAGAACAATCATGAGCTGCTGGAAAAGAGCATCGAGACTGCAGATCAGGACCTCGCCGCACAGGAAAAGCCCGAGGAGCCCAAGCAGAGCAGCGGTGCCAAGAAGTTCGTTCTTACCGGCTTCCTGCTGGGCATCGTGGCTGTGGCAGGCGTGGCAGTCGTCCGCTTCCTGATGGAGGACAAGGTCTGTGTCAGCGAGGACCTCCAGAGCAGCTGCGGCGTGGGCGTGCTGGGTACGCTGGCCAACGCAGCGTCCAAGTCCGCCAAGGGCATGGATGCCTCTCTCAACAAGATGGAGAAGCGGCCGGACGGCAGTGCCGATGCTGAGATGACCTGCCTCATCGCGGCGACCATCCGCAACCGTGTGCCGGAGGCTGAGAACATCCTGCTGACCGGCGACATCGCCGGGGATCAGCTGACGGCTCTGGGCGAGGCTCTGAAGGCTTCCGGCGAGCTGGACGGCAAGAATATCCTTGTTTCCGGCAGCATCCTGCAGTCTTCGGCAACGGTCTCTGAGGCTGCCAAAGTGGATGTCGTTGTCCTTGCAGCAGACTGCGCTGTTTCTACTCACGCTTCGCTCCGCGCACAGAAGGCAAAGCTCGAGAGCTTCGGCAAGAAGGTCCTCGGCTGCGTTCTGTACGCATAATTACCAGTATATCAAAACGAGGGATGGCTTCAGGGCCACCCCTCGTTTTTGTATGTATCAGTCTTTCAGCTTGCTCAGATAACGGTAGATGGTCGCCTCCGAGGAGCCCAGCTGTGCCGCCACCTCGCTGACCGCGCCTTTCATGTAGAAGATGCCCGCCTGCTGCAGGTCTTCCACGATGCGGATCTTCTCGTCCATCGTCAGCCGGTCGGGCGGCAGAGCGCTGCCGGTCACGTCGGTGATGGCGGCCTGCACCGCGTCGGGCAGGCTGCTGACGAAGTTTTCCACCCCAACGCTGGGGCCGGGCTCCTGATGGGCTCCGCAGAGCGACAGAAGCTCCTGCGCCATTCGGCTGTACTTGGCGGCGTCAAAGTTGATGCAGAGCATCCCGATAAGCTCGCTGCCGTCTTTGATGAACATGGTGGAGGAGCGCAGCCGCCCCTTGGCCTGCGACGCGCCCTGATAGCCTGCCACATAGGGCTGCTTTTCGTAGACTTTGCCGTGGATGAACCGCAGGGCCATATTGGACAGCGGTGCGCCCTCGGTGCGGCCGCTGATGTTGTTGTTCACGATGGCTGCGATGGTGCCTTCCTCGCTGGTCAGGTCGTGCAGCACCACTTCATAGTCCGGCCCCAGTGCCTCGCCCAGAAACGAAACGAGTGTCCGATAGGGTTCCAGCCGTGCATCCATGTATGTCACCACTTTCCACGTTGTTTCATGAGGGAAATGATAAGAATTTATTCTCATCCTGCTGCCTATATCATATCACGTTCGTGTGTTGTTGACAATGAGAAATGGAAAACTTAATGCATTTTCGTGAAAGTGCTTCAAAATATCCGCGGGATTTGTCACAAGTGATAATAATTTATCATTGAGAGAAAAAATTGTTGACTTTTGCCGCCCGCCGCGTTAGGATAGGGTCAGGACAAGGGGCATCAAGGCAAGCGATGCCCCTGCAATTCGGAAAAGGAGAGAGAATTATGAAACAGGCACTCGCCACTGCACAGGCGCCCGCCGCCATCGGGCCGTATTCGCAGGGCATCGCAGCAGGCCAGACGGTCTACGTCTCCGGCCAGCTCCCCATCGACCCCGCCACCGGGGCCATCCCCGAGGGCATCGCGGCCCAGACCGCACAGTCCCTCAAGAACATCCAGGCCATCCTTGCCGAGCAGGGCATGACCCTGGCCGATGTGGTCAAGACCACGGTCTTTCTGGCCGACATGAACGACTTTGCTGAGATGAACAAAGTCTACGGCGAATACTTCGCCCAGCCCTTCCCCGCGCGGAGCGCCGTGCAGGTGGCGAAACTGCCGAAAGGCGCACCGCTGGAGATCGAATGCATCGCCGTGAAGTAACAGAGCATCCTATAAGAGAAAGAGACGGTGCAACACTATGGAACAGAACATGTTCATTCGCATCCTGAACAGTGAGATGGAGCTGGCTACCGGCTGCACCGAGCCGGGCGCTGTGGCGCTGACTGCCGCCGAGGCGGGTCAGGCCCTGCGGAAGGCCGGTGTGGATAAGGCCGAAGAGATCACGGTCAACGCCAGCATCAACATCATCAAGAACGCCATGTCGGCGGGCATCCCCGGCACCGATTACGAGGGCATGGACTATGCCGCCGCCATCGGTGCGCTGGGCGGCGACCCGGTCTATCTGCTGGAAGTCATGAACCACGTTCCCCGCGAGACGGTGGAAGCTGCCGCCGCGCTGGTCAAAGCCGGCAAGGTCAGGGTGAATGTGGCGCAGGTGCCGCAGAAGCTTTACATCGAGGTCATTGCCAAGGGCGGCGGCCATACGGGCCATGCCATCGTCCGCGACCTGCACACCAACGTCGTGCTGGTGGAGCAGGACGGTGTGGCCACCCTCGACAAGCGGGACACGGACACCGCCGCCGCAGGCGACAGCGATGTGGTCTCCCCGGAGCAGATCGCGTCCTTCCTGACCGTCCGCTCCATCTGGGATTACTGCACCAAAGAGCTCGACCCGATGAACGACCCCATCGACATCATCCGCAGTGCCGTGAAGGTAAACTCCGTCATCAGCGATGAGGGCCTCTCGAAGGAATACGGCCTCGCCATCGGCCGCAACCTCGACCTCAACTGCCGCAAGGGCCTCATGACCCGCGATCTGACCACCAACTCCATGATAGCCGCCGCTGCGGGCGCAGACGCCCGTATGGCAGGCGCTCCAGTGTCGGTGGTGGCAAACTCCGGCAGCGGCAATCAGGGCATCACTGCGACGATGCCCGTCGTGGCTGCTGCCCACTGGCTGGACATCGACGAGCCCACCATGCTGCGTGCCGTCACCCTGTCGAACCTCATCGCCATCCGCATCAAGTCGAAGTTTGGCCGTCTGAGCAACCTGTGCGGCGCCACCGTCGCCGGTACCGGCGCGGCTTGCGGCATTACATACCTGCTGGGCGGCGGCTACCATGAGATATGCTGCGCTATCCAGAACATGGTGGGCAATGTCACCGGCATGGTGTGCGACGGCGCAAAGGCCGACTGCGCCCTGAAGATCTCCACCTGCGTCAATGCCGCCTGTCAGGCAGCGGCCATGGGTACCCGTGGCGTCCGCGTCCAGAGCACCGACGGCATCGTGGAAGAGAACGTGGAGCGCACGCTGGACAACTTCGCCATCCTCAGCACCCACGGCACCAGCGACAGCGTCATCCTCGATCTGATGCTCAACAAAGAACATGCTCCGGACGCCGAATAAGCGTCCTTGAAAAACCCTGGCAAGCCTGCATCCGCATCCTGCAAAAAACACCCTGCGCCCGAAGCGCAGGAGAATTAGGGGTAAATTATTATGAAAAAGCTATTCGATAACCTGCCGTTCCGGCTGCTTCTCGGTATCATCATCGGCGTCATCCTGGGCCAGGTCTTCCCGGAGAGCGTCATGAAGGTGGTCGTCACCTTACAGTATATCATGGGCCAGCTCATCACCTTCTGTGTGCCGCTCATCATCATCGGCTTCATCGCCCCGTCCATCACCAAGCTGGGCAAGAACGCTTCCCGCCTGCTGGGCGTGGCGATCGTGATCGCTTACGTTTCCTCTGTCTGCGCAGCCCTCATGAGCACCGGCGCAGGCTACGCCCTCATCCCGCACCTGTCCATCGACACTGAGGTGGCCGGTCTGCGGACCCTGCCCGACGTCGTGTTCGAGCTGAACATTCCCCAGATCATGAGCGTCATGAGCGCCCTCGTGCTCAGCGTTCTGGTGGGTCTGGCCGCTACCTGGACCAACAGCAAGCTCACCTGCGACTTCCTCGGCGAGTTCCAGAACATCGTGCTGGACATCGTCGGCAAGATCATCATCCCCATGCTGCCCTTCTATATCGCCGCTACCTTCTGCAACCTGAGCTATGAGGGCATGATCACCCACCAGCTGCCCGCCTTCATCCAGATCATCCTCATCGTCATGGCAGGCCACTATATCTGGCTGGCTGTCCTGTATCTGCTGGCCGGTGCATACTCCGGCAAGAACCCCTGGGAAGTCCTCCGCCACTACGGCCCCGCTTACCTGACTGCTGTCGGCACCATGTCCAGCGCCGCCACCCTGGCAGTCGCTCTGGACTGCGCCCGCAAGAGCAAGGTCCTGCGCAAGGATATGGTCAGCTTCGGCATCCCCCTGTTCGCCAACATCCACCTCTGCGGCTCTGTCCTGACTGAGGTCTTCTTCTGCATGACCATCTCCAAGATCCTCTACGGCCACCTGCCCAGCATCGGCACCATGCTCCTCTTCTGCGCCCTGCTCGGCATCTTCGCCATCGGCGCTCCCGGCGTCCCCGGCGGTACCGTCATGGCTTCTCTGGGCCTCATCACCGGCGTTCTGATGTTCGATGACGCCGGCACCGCTCTGATGCTCGCCATCTTCGCCCTGCAGGACAGCTTCGGCACTGCCTGCAACGTCACCGGCGACGGCGCTCTGACCCTGATGCTGACCGGCTACGCCGAGAAGCACGGCATCCAGAACAACGACAACATCCAGAGCCCCATCCTGTAAAGACCGCTTCAAAGGATTTGAGCGCATTTCCCTGAAAATACCAGAAACCGGGCTGCGTCCCCCATTCTGACCAGCCCGTGATATGCAAAAGGGGCCTCCTGCAAAGGAGGCCCCTTTTGGTCATTGTAGTTATAGCGATTTGCTTTTGATTTTCTTTTGATAAGAGAGGAATTGAACATATTCCTGTACTTTGTCTATGTCATCTGACGAAAAATTCGGTGGACAAAAAATTGTATGCTGGCTGCGTTCAAAAGGAAACGGCTCACGAATCAACCCGAGCAGATAATCAAGCGAGACGTTAAAAATCCGTGCGATTTTCACTTTTGTCTCATCGTCCGGCATACTTCGACCACATTCGTAGGCTGAAATCGTCAGAGGAGAAAGAGAAAGCAGCGCTGCGAGATCGGTTTGCGTCATTTTATGGTCTTTTCTTAGTTCCCTCAACAATTCTCCGAACATAAAGCTGCTCCTTTGCTAATTTGCTAAAGTATAGCCCTTATAGATAGTCAAAACGGAGAAACTGTTGCTTGTTTTATATTTTTGCTTGACAAACTATTGTATAAGTTATAGTATTTACTCAGGCACTATTGGAATTCTTATAGTGTATAATATGCTGACAGGAGGACGTTGATTATGCCGTATAGACACAAGACAGATTACGGATATGAAAACTTTGACCGTAAAACGGTAAACAGTGATGGCACGACTTTCTGGGGAATGGACCAGCCGGATGGAACAACGGTGTGGTACAATGATCACGGCGATTTAGAAACTATCACGCGTACACAAGGACCGTCGCATTTCTGGGATTTTGTGGACGATTTGTAAAAAACGAACGAGCCGTTTTGAACAATATGCGATATACCCAAGGGGCCTCCTGCAAAGGAGGCCCCTTTTGGTGTATTTATATTGCTCCCGCCCTCTTTGTCTGCCAAAGATTCAAAAATCATACAAAACCTTCTTTATTTTGTCATAACTGTCCCGTATAATAAAATATAGGTCAACATCAAAATTGCGGCCAGCGCCCGGCGGGGGCTGGCTTTGGACTGGATAGAGGAGGAACACTCACATGGCAAACGAAAAGATACTCGTTGTGGACGACGATACCAACATCTGCGAGCTGCTGCGGCTCTACCTGACCAAGGAGGGCTATCAGGTCACGACGGCCAACGACGGCGAAGAGGGCCTTGAAAAGTTCAACCAGCTCAAGCCCGACATGGTGCTGCTGGACGTCATGATGCCCAGGATGGACGGCCTCGAGGTCTGCCGCCGCATCCGCAAGCTGGGCAACACCCCGGTCATGATGCTGACGGCCAAGGGCGAGACCTTTGACAAGGTGCTGGGCCTCGAGCTGGGCGCAGACGACTACATGGTCAAGCCCTTCGACACCAAAGAGGTCGTGGCCCGCATCAAGGCGGTGCTGCGCCGCTGCACCGTCACCACGTCCCAGACCGAGAGCTCCGAGGGCGTCATCGAGTTCGACAACCTCCGCCTCGACATGAACAGCTACGAGCTGCGGGTCAAGGGCAAGGTGGTGGAAGCTCCCCCGAAGGAGCTGGAACTGCTGAACTGCCTCGCCTCTCACCCCAACCGGGTCTACACCCGTGACCAGCTGCTGGACGAGGTGTGGGGCTTCGAATACTACGGCGACAGCCGCACCATCGACGTCCATGTCAAGCGCCTGCGCGAGAAGCTGGCCGGTGCTTCCGATAAATGGGAACTGAAGACCGTCTGGGGCGTGGGCTATAAATTCGAGGTGCGTCAGTAATGCGCAAAAGTGTTTCCGTTGCGTTCTTCTCGCTTATGAGCACCCTGCTCATCTTCGGTACGGTGATCATGGGCGGCTCGGAGCTGGTGCTGTTCAGCAACTACTTCGCGCAGGAGCGGTACGACGTGCTGGACGAAGTGGTCAATGTGGCCCAGCGCACGGCGTCCCATCTGGTGCAGGAAGCTGCTCTGCCAGAGGGCGAAGAACTGGAAGCCCTGAACACCAAGCTCGAGCTCATCGGCGAGAGCGCGGAAGTGTACCTGTTCTTCACCGACTGCGACGGCAACGTGGTGCTGGCCTCAGACCCGGACGATCTGGCCGGGGATGTGGTGGAGGCGTCCGTGCTGGAAAAGTCGGCCAAGGCCAAGGAGAATTATCACGTCTTCGGCACGCTGGACGGCGTACTGACCGAGAAGAGCTACATCTCGGTGCATGAGATGCGCAGCGAGAGCGGCGAGTGTACCGGCTACCTTTTCCTCTGCTCGTCGGGCGACCGGCTGGTGGAGTTCCGCAATGAGTTCTTCTCGAACTTCTTCCTCTCGGCCTGTCTGATGCTGCTGGTGGCCAGCGTCCTCACCAAGGTGATGATGCATAAGCTCACCGACCCCATCCAGAAGGTGACGGATGCGGCCCAGCGCTTCGGCGGCGGCGACCTGTCCGTCCGGGTCGAGGGCGTGGACGGCGAAGGCGAAGTGGCCGACCTGGCCCGCACCTTCAACCAGATGGCGGACAATATCCAGTCCAACGACAACTCCCGGGGCCAGTTCATGGGCAACATCGCCCACGAGCTGCGCACCCCCATGACCACCATCAAGGGCTTCATCGACGGCATTCTGGACGGCACCATCCCGCCCGATATGCAGAACCACTACTTACAGCTGGTCAGTGAGGAGACGGGCCGTCTGGCGCGCCTCATCCAGAATATGCTGGATCTCTCGAAGCTGGAGAGCGGCGAATATCAGGTGAACGCCCGGATGTTCAACATCTGGGAGACGCTGACCGGCGTGGCCCTCTCGGCAGAGCAGCGCATCAACGACGGCATGATCGACATTGACGGCCTGACCATGGATGAGAAAGTGCTGGTCTACGCCGACCCCGACCTCATCCATCAGGTGGCCTACAATCTGCTGGACAACGCCATCAAGTTCACCCCGGCAGGCGGCACAATCCGCTTCGGGGTGGAGAGGCTGGGCCCGGAGGTGGAAGTCTCCATCTGGAACTCCGGCCAGGGCATCAGCCCCGAGGCGCTGCCCTACGTCTTCCAGCGCTTCTACAAAGAAGACCGGTCCCGGGGCCTCCACGCCCGGGGCGCAGGTCTCGGCCTCAACATCTGCAAGGTGCTGGTCAACCTCTCCGGCGGCCAGATACGGGTGGAGAGCAAGCAGGGCGAGTGGTGCAGGTTCGTCTTCACTCTGCCCGTCCAGCCCCCCAACCCCGGCGGCATGAAGCGTCTGCCCGACGAGAGCGGCCGCCCCGGTGCGGTGGAAGACCCGGCCAGTATGAAGCCGGTAGACTAACTTCACAGCGGTCAGACTGCCCCTCAAAGGAGCGGTCTGGCTGCTTTTTGCATTGTGGAAGAGGGGAGATACGCAGAACTTTACGTCTTTTCCGTGAAAAACACGGCGGCGGGTTTGATTTTTTCGCTGTTTTCATGTAAACTATAATCGACTATGCCGACTGCTCCTGTGGGAGATGCCGCAGGGACGGCGGCAGAACAAAATTACAAAAATTCTCTAAAAAATAACGGGGAGTAAAATAAAATGACAACGATCAGTCCTTCTATCCTTTCGGCTGACTTCAGCCATCTCGGCGCAGACTGCCGCATGGTGCTGGATGCCGGTGCGCAGATGCTGCATTATGACGTGATGGACGGCCACTTCGTGCCGAACATCAGCTTTGGTGTCCCGGTGCTCAAGAGCCTGCACAAGGCCCTGCCGGACGCTTTCTATGACGTCCACCTGATGATCACCCACCCCCAGCAGTATGCCGAGGCTTTTGCCAAGGCCGGTGCCAGCCTGCTCAACTTCCACCTCGAGTGCGACGACGACATCCAGGAGACCATCGACGCCATCAAGGCCCAGGGCTGCAAGGTGGGCATGACCATCAAGCCCGGCACCCCGGTGGAAGAGCTGGGCTACTACCTCGACCAGCTGGACCTCGTGCTGGTCATGAGCGTGGAGCCGGGCTTCGGCGGCCAGAAGTTCATGCCCTCGGCCCTCGACAAGCTCCGCTGGCTCAAGGCGGAAAAAGACCGCCGTGGCCTGAAATTCCTGCTGGAAGTGGACGGCGGCGTGGATGCCGCCACCGCTCCGCAGTGCGTTGCCGCCGGTGCGGACGTGCTGGTGGCAGGCAGCGCCATCTTTGGCGCCGCCGACCCCGCCGCGGCCGTCCGTGCGATGGCAGCTCTCTGAGAGGGGACTGCCCATGGATGAAGCATTGATCCGGCTGCAGGAGGAAGAACTCCAGCGCACCGGCAGATACTATAAGCACATCTGCTTTCTCTGCGTGCCGCTGCTCTGCGTCTCCTGCTACCTCTACGGCCTGCGCCCGCTGCTGCTCTGCGGCTTTGCGGTGCTGATGGGCAACCTGTGTGACCGGCTCATCTCTCTGCTGCGCCGCCGCGTCTATCAGGCCGGGGATTATTCCAACGAGAGCTTTGCCCTCGTCATCACCCTGCTGATGCCCGCGACGGTGGACTGGTACGTCCTCGCCGCCGCCATTCTGGCCGGTGCTCTCATCGGCAAAGAGGTCTTCGGCGGCTATGGCAGCTACCCCTTCCACCCCGCCGCCGTGGGCTACGCGGTGGCGGCAGTGTCCTGGCCGGAGCAGGTCTTCCGCTATCCGGCCCCATACGCCAATATCCCGCTCTGGGACGCCTCCGGCGTAGCAACATCCAGCACCATCTCGGACACCCTGCGCAGCGGCGGCCTCATCAACATCAGCGCCCTGTCGCTGGTGCTGGGCGAGTATGCTGCCCCGATGGGGACCGGTGCAGCCATCGTGCTGGTGGCCTGCGGCCTCTTCCTCTGGATGCAGAAGGATGTGCGGCTGAGCGCCTCCCTGAGCTTTCTCATCACGGCGGGCCTCATCGTCTTCTTCTTCCCGCGCCAGCTGGGTCTGACGGAGGGGACCGCCTTTACGGCGGGCCTTGTGTTCCGCCTGCGCTGTGTGCGCGACGAGATGCTGACGGGCGCGATGCTCTTCAGCGCCGTCTTCCTGCTCAATGAGCCCTACACCTGCGCCCACCACCGGCGGGGCCGTATCCTCTACGGCGTCATGGTGGGAGCCTTTACGATGGGCTTCCGCTACTTCGGCGTCTACGAGACGGGCGTCTGCTTCGCCATTCTGGCGGTCAACAGCATCTCCGGCTGGCTCGACCGCACCGAAGTCCGCCTCCATGAGCTGATAAAGAGCGGCAGATACTTCAAAGGGAAGAAGACCGGAAAGGGGGATGCGGAATGAAACGTCATGCTGCAGAACTCATCACCCGGAACCCGGAAAGATTCTTCCACCATGACCGCGTCTTTCTGAATAACCCCGTGGTCATGCAGGGCATGGGCCTTGCGCCGCTGGTCGTCCTTGCGACGAGCGGCCAGAACGCCCTGATGCTGGCCGTGGCCGTGGCGCTGCTGCTGACGCCCTCCCGGATGCTGGCCTGCCTGCTGAGCCGCCTGTTCCCCCTGCGGGAGGAGCATCCGGCCAACGCAGAGCTGGAAAAGAAGCTGCTGCCCCGCAGCATCCTCTATTCGGGCAGCGCGGCAGTGGTCTATCTGGCGGCGTACCCCATCCTGAATCGGCTGTTCGGCGTGAGCCTGCTGGTGCTGGGTATCTATCTGCCCATGCTGGTGGTGGAGCCGCTGCTGACCTATCGCTTTGGCCGCGTGCAGGAGACGATGAAAAAGGCCGTCTCCAAGGGCATCCGCATCACCATCGGCTACGGCCTGCTGCTGCTTTTACTGGGCTGTGTGCGCGAGTGGCTGAGCGCCGGCACGGTGTTCGGCCATGTGCTGAGCCGTTCCGTCCTGCCCATGGCCAGTATGCCGGCTGGCGGCTTCATCGTGCTGGGCGTGCTGTGTGCCGTCTGGCGCACGCTGGCCAAGAAGCACAAAAACTATCTGACATCAGAGGCCCGCGGCCTCATGGCGGTCTACCGCCAGAAAGAGGGGGAGCCTGAGGATGAATGATGTGATGCAGGCCGTCGGCGTATTTTTTGGCTACGCCGTGCTGGCCGTCTTTGCACAGAACGCGGTGTTCACCCGGGGCCTCGGCGTGTCCCGCCTCGTCCAGCTGGTGGGCGACGAGCGCACCAGCAGCGGGTGGTTCGCCCTGCTGCTCTGTGTCACGCAGGTGCTGGTGGCTCCGCTGGCGTTCTATGCGGGCGGCTTCATCGCCGCCCAGTCCAACCCCGCCCAGCTCCGTCCGCTGGTCTATCTGGCCTGCGTGGCGGTGGTGAGCCTGTTTGAATTTATCGTGCTCTGGGCCGCACGGGGCAAGCGCCACGGCGGCCAGCTGCTCCGCATCCTGCCGCTGGCGGCGGTCAACAGCGGCGTGCTGGGTACGGTGCTGGTGGAGCGCACCCAGAGCTTTACGCTGGAGCAGAGCATGGGCTTCGGCCTCGGCAGCGGCCTGGGCTATCTGCTGGCCGTCATGCTGGTGACGGAGGCTGACCGCCGTCTGCGCAGCGAGGCCATCCCGGAGGCGTTCCGGGGCCTGCCCATCACGCTCATCTACATCGGCGTGCTGGCGCTGGCTATCTATGGTTTTACGGGCCACTCGGTGATCCTGTGAGGAGTGCAGGAGAAAGGGACGATCATGGCAAAGTATAAAAAGGTCAAGCGGTATCACCGCAGTTTTTACAGCCCCGGCATGTGGGTGAAGAAGGCCGTCGGCATCATCGTGCTGGTGGCCGTGGTGCTGGTCGTGGGCTGGCTGGCCGCGCCCCATGTGCTGGACTGGGCCACCCACACCTGGTACACCGTGGTGCGCAACCGTGACCTCTCGGCTTCGTCTGAGACGACAGCCTCCAGTGCGGCCGCTTCGTCGGAAGTGACGGCAGAGCCTGCCGCTTCCTCGGAGGTGCGGGCGGACTCGGAGCCGGGATCGGAACCGGCTGCACCCGCAGGCGTCATCATCGAGGGCAGCTGGGGCGTTCTGGACACGGCTGCGGCAAAGGACGAAGCTTCCCTGCGTGCCGCCGCCCGGCAGCTGGCCCAGCAGGGCGCAGCCTACGCCGTCGTCACCCTGAAGGACAGTGCCGGAAACATCCTGTATCCCTCTCAGGTGGCTGCTGCGGCAGGCAGCATCGAGGGGGCGTCCCTTGACCCGGCCCTCATCGCCTCGGTGCTCAAGGAGAACGGCCTTGTGCCGGTGGCAAAGCTGGCGGCCTTCCGCGACCCCATCGCGGCCCGCACCGACCGCAATATGGCCATCGGCTACACCGGGCAGGCTTACCTCTGGCTGGATAATAAGGCGTCCGCCGGCGGCAACCCCTGGCTCAACCCCTATTCCGACGAGGCCGTCCAGTTCATCGGCGACCTCATCGGCGAGGTGCAGAGCATGGGCTTTGACCACGTGCTGCTGGAGAACGTCCAGTTCCCCTCTGCCCAGAACGGCAAGCAGGACTTCGGCTCCACCGGCGGGCGCGACCGCAGCGCCCAGCTGGCTGCGGACATCGCCGCATGGGATGCCCGCTTTGAGGGCAGCGTGACCCTGTGGTACGGTTACTCGCTGGGTCAGGTGACGGACGGCGCTTCCACCGTGGGCGGCTCCGCGACGGCACTGGGCGTCAGGAACCTCGTGGTCGAAGTCCCCGCAAAGCAGACCATGGACGACACTGCCCGCAACGAGCTGCGGGACACCCTGTCGGCTTCCGGCGTGGAGCATGCCGTGTTCTGGGACGATGCAGCGGGCATTTTCCAGTGAGAGCGCTCCATTTGCTGTTGGTGATTTATGTGAGAGGGAGGAATGTGTTATGAAAACTGCATCCTGCTTTGGTCCGGCCCACATCCTGCTGCCCGGGGAGAACATCCCTCTGGAAAAGTGGGGCTGCGTGGCCTGTGACCAGTTTACCAGCGACCGCGCCTACTGGGAGCAGGCAGACGCCGCTGTGGGCGGCTGCCCCAGCACCCTGCGGCTCATCCTGCCGGAAGTCTACCTCGAGGATGAAGACGCGGCCCAGCGGGTGGAGAACATCCACGCCGCGATGGACGAGTACAGCCGCGACGTGCTGACCCGCGCCGTGGACGGCTTTGTCTACGTCGAGCGCACCGAGCAGAGCGGCCGGGTGCGTCAGGGCCTCGTGGGCAAGATAGACCTCGAGGCTTACAGCTACGAGAAGGGCGCCCGCCCGGCCATCCGGCCCAGCGAGCGCACCGTCACTGAGCGCATCCCGCCCCGCATGGCCGTGCGCCGGGGTGCGGCGCTGGAAACGCCCCATGTCATGATGCTGGCCGACGACCCCGGCTGCACCCTCGTCGAGCCCATCGGCGCGCACAAGAGCGAGCTGAAAAAGCTGTACGAGGGCGAGCTGATGCAGGGCGGCGGCCACATTGCAGGCTGGGCCGTGGAAGATCCTGCGATGCTGGCACAGATCGATGCTGCACTGGCTGCACTGGGCAGTCAGGAGGCTTTCGACGCCAAGTATCCCCAGGCCAGGGGCGCAAAGCCCTTGACGCTGGCTGTGGGCGACGGCAACCATTCGCTGGCCGCAGCCAAAGCCTGCTGGGAGGAGCTGAAAGCCACCCTGACCCCTGAGGAGCGGGAAAGCCATCCCGCCCGCTGGTGCCTGGCTGAGGTGTGCAACGTCCATTCGCCTGCGATCGAGATCGAGCCCATTCACCGCGTCCTCTTCAATGTGGACTGCGGCGCGGTGCTGCTGGCCCTGATCTCGTGGAGCGACTCCAACATGGCCGGCATCTGCTTCGGCGACTCGAAGCAGCAGGCCTTCACGCTGGCCGGCCCCCATGTGTCCAACGTCCTCAGCTTCGAGGACCCCGTCGCCCCGCTGACCGTCGGCACGGTGGACGAATTTATCGAATACTTTATGGCCCGCCACAGCGAGGCCCGGGTGGATTACGTCCACGACGAGCCCGCCGTCCGCGCCCTGACCAGACAGGGCGGCGTGGCCTTCCTGCTGCCGCCCTTCGAGAAGAGCGATCTGTTCAAAGGCATCGTGATGGGCGGCGTGCTGCCCCGCAAGACCTTCAGCATGGGCCATGCGGAGGAAAAGCGGTATTACATCGAGTGCCGCAGAATCAAAGAATGACCAAGGAGAACCATGACTTTTAACGATTTGAAACTGTCCGCCCCCCTGCTCAAGGCTGTAAGCGAGGCAGGCTATGAGACCCCCTCGCCCATTCAGGCTTCGGCCATCCCGCCGGTGCTGGAAGGGCGCGATCTGATGGGCTGCGCCCAGACCGGCACCGGCAAGACCGCTGCCTTTGCGCTGCCCATGCTCGACCGGCTGAGCGCCGCCGCCCCCCGCAAGAAGGGCGCTGTCCGCGCCCTCATCCTCACCCCCACTCGTGAGCTGGCTCTCCAGATCGGCGAGAGCTTCGACGCCTACGGCAAGTACCTCAAACTGCGCAGCACCGTCATCTTCGGCGGCGTGGGCCAGGCCCCGCAGGTGGAGGCCATCCGAAAGGGCGTGGACATCCTCATCGCCTGCCCGGGCCGTCTGAACGACCTCATCGGACAGGGCCATATCGACCTGTCGAACCTCGAGGTCTTTGTGCTGGACGAGGCCGACCGGATGCTGGACATGGGCTTTGTGCATGACGTGAAGAAGGTCATCGCAAAGCTGCCCGCAAAGCGCCAGAACCTGATGTTCAGCGCCACCATGCCCAAAGAGATCGAGCAGCTGGCCGCAGGCATCCTGCATGACCCTGCCTTCGTGAAGGTGGACCCTGTGTCCAGCACGGTGGAGCGCATCGACCAGAGCCTGTATTTCGTCGAGAAGGGCAACAAGAAGTTCCTGCTGCCCTGGCTCATCAAGAACCTGACCCCGCCGGTGCAGAATGCGCTGGTGTTCAGCCGCACCAAGCACGGCGCGGATAAGATCGCCCGCGATCTGACCAAGCAGGGCATCACCGCCGCTGCGATCCACGGCAACAAGAGCCAGACCGCCCGTGTGGCGGCGCTGGAAGGCTTCAAGGAGGGCAAGACCAGGGTGCTGGTGGCCACAGACATCGCCGCCCGCGGCATCGACATCAGCGAGCTCTCCCATGTGTTCAACTACGACCTGCCCGAGGTGCCGGAGACCTACGTCCACCGCATCGGCCGCACCGCCCGCGCGGGCGCAGATGGCACGGCAGTGAGCTTCTGCGCACCCGAGGAGATGGAATATCTGGCCGGCATCGAAAAGCTCAACCGCCGGAAGATACCGGTGGTGTCCGGCCACCCGTGGGACGGCGTACCCGCCCCCGTAAAAGCAGCCCCGCCGGTGCGGGGCCGCAAGCCCAAGGCCGAACAGCCTGCCCCCGAAAAGGCCGAAACTCCCAAGGCGGAAAAAGCCGCCAAACCCGCTGCGCCCGAAAAAAAGAGTGCGGCCAGGCCCTCTGCGGCAAAAAAGCAGAAGGCTCCCAAAATCGAAGCAAAAGAGGAACAACTCATGGATGATAACAAGCGCACCCCCGGCGGACGCGACAACAGCCGCCGTAACAATAACAACCGCCCCCGCCGCGAAGGCAATGCCCCCGCACAGGGCGCAGGCCGCGGCAGCAACGCCCAGCCGAAGTTCGACCCCCACTTTGTGAGCGCCCCGGAGGCCACCCCGCTCCGTTCTGCCAAGAAAAACGCTGCCACCCCCGCCGTTCCGGCCCAGACCATTCCTACCGCGATGCAGAACCGCCAGCCCGCCCAGCGCAGCGAGAACAATGGCCGTAATGGTGCAGGCCGCAGCCCCCGCAATGAGCGGAACGACCGCAGCGCCCGCCCGGCTCAGCCTGCCCAGCAGAACAGCCAGCGCAATGAGAACCGCAGTGGCCGCAGCAACAACCGCAATGAGCAGAGCGGCGCAGGCCGTGCGCCCCGCGCCCCCAAGGCAGAGCAGTCCGGCCGCAATAACCGCAGCCGCAGCAATAATGTCCCGACGAAGGACGAAGACCCGGGCCTCGTGCTCATCAGCCGCCGCCCGCCGCAGCAGAAGTTCACCAGCTTTGAGGAGTATATGAACGCCCACGGCGGCGCGACGGCTCCCATCGAGGACCACAGCGAGGAAGTGTGATGGCAGAGGGATTCGCCCCGTGGTGCTGCCCGCTGTGCGGCGCACCGCTTGCCGGGGATAACGCACTGAAATGTCCCTCTGGCCACAGCTTCGACCGGGCCAAAGAGGGCTACTGGCATCTGCTGCCGGTGCAGAACACCCGTACCAAGGCCCCCGGCGACAGCAGGGAAATGGTCGCTGCCCGCCGCGCGTTCCTGAGCGCGGGCTACTACGGCATCTTCGGGCAGGCGCTGGGAGAACTCTGCCTCGAGTACGGTCAGCCGAAAGCCGGAAAGCCGCTCCGCCTGTTGGACGCAGGCTGCGGCGAGGGCTGGTATGACCGGTGCATCGCAAAACAGTTCGAAGAGGCGGGCCTCCCGCTGGAATTGGCCGGTTTTGACATCGCAAAGCCAGCCGTGCGTCTGGCTGCGAAGGCCCTGCCCTCGGCCCGGTACGCCGTGGCGTCCAGTTTCCATCAGCCGGTGCGCACAGGCTGGGCGGATGTGCTGCTCAACTGCTTCTCGCCCTTCGCGCAGGAGGAGTTTCTCCGCGTCCTGCGCCCCGGCGGACGGCTCATCTACGCCGTGCCGGGTGCAGAGCATCTCTTCCAGATGAAGGCCGTCCTCTACGAAAAGCCTTACAAGAACCCGGTGCAGGAAGTGGAGTATCCGGGCTTTGAAGCCATCGGAGAACGGGAAGTCTCCGGCAGCATCACGGTGCCTGCCGGGCAGCTGGAAGCTCTCTTCGCCATGACGCCCTACTACTGGAAAACGCCCCGGGACGGCGCAGCCCGTCTCGCGGCACTGCCGGAATTGACCACCGACATCTCGTTCCGGTTCCTCGTATTTGAAAAGAAATAAACGAAAAAGGCATCTGCTATGTGGCAGATGCCTTTTTCGCTTTATGAGTACATCAGACAGGAATGGAAGTTGGTTACTTGTCGGCCTTCTTCTCGGCCTTGGGCAGCAGGTTTGCACGCTCGAGGGCCGGGCGCAGGGCTAGGTAGAGGATGACGACGCAGACGGTGGAGGCCACGCTGTTCACGAAGGTGACGCCGCCGGTGATCTTGGTCAGAGCCTTGGCGATGGTGTACTCCTGGCCGAAGATGTAGACGTTGCGGAAGTAGCCGAGGAACGGGTCGGTGAAGACATTCAGCAGCAGGCCGGAGGCAGCTGCGACAATCACCTTGGCCAGATAGCCGGGGGCGTGCTTGTCCAGCTCACGGAGCTTGAACACCTTGTGAGCGACTGCACCGCAGGTGATGCCGATGATGAACTTCAGGACGAAGGTGGTGACGGCATAGCCCGGGTCACCGGCCAGGATGTCGGCCAGAGCCAGACCGATGGCACCGGCCAGACCGCCGGATACGCCGTCCAGCAGCAGGGCGGTCAGGGCGGTGAAGGTGTTGCCCAGATGGAACGAAGAGCCGCCGTAGAACGGCACACGGAAGAACAGGTAGGCCACGAGGCTCAGCGCGGCCATGACGCCGGTGAGCGCCAGCTCGTGGACGGTGAAGGTGCGCTTATACAGCACACTTGCAAAGACGATAACGATGACGACGACTGCCAGCAGCAGCCACATTGCAGTTGTTGACATGATTTTCCCTCCCAGTTTTACGAAATACCCACAAAACCGATTGACTTTTTTGGCTCTTGCGGGTATGCTCCTATTATACGCAAAACTGGCACTGTGCAAATACCCAGAATAAAGATTTTTTATGGGGTCAGTTTGGCGCACTGCCCGAAAAGGAGGGGCTTTTTATGGTCCATTTGACGACAGCACTGGACGCGGCGTCCGGTGTGCCGCTCTACGAACAGCTCTACCGCAGCCTCGCCGCCGAGATGCGGACGGGGGCGATTTCTGCAGGAACCCGGATGCCCGGCAAGCGGCGGCTGGCGGCAGAGCTTTCTGTCTCGGTGAACACGGTGGACGCGGCCTACCAGATGCTGGCGGCGGAGGGCTATCTGGAGGCGCGGGAGCGCAGCGGCTTTTATGTACAGGAATATCTGGCCCTGCCCGAGCGGACAGAGTCCGCCGCGCCGCCCCAGCCCGAGGCAGCGCCAGCGCCGGAGCAGCCCGTCCGCTACGACCTCTCCACCCGGGGCGTAGACCCGGAGCTGTTTCCCTTCCGCACATGGGCGCGGCTGCAAAAAGAGCTGCTCTACTCTTCGCCGGAGCTGCTGACCCACGGTGACGCGCAGGGCGACCTCTCGCTGCGGCAGGCACTGGCCGAGTACCTTGAGGAGTACCGCGGTGTGCGGTGCGGCCCGCACCAGCTCGTCGTTGGCGCGGGCCTCGAATATCTGCTGGGCCTGCTGGCACCGCTCCTGCCCGGGCCGGCGGCAGTGGAAAATCCCGGCTACCCCCGCGCCCGGCAGGTGCTGGAAAACAACGGCATCTCTTGCTGTTGTCTGCCGGTGGACGAGGACGGGCTTTCCATCCGCGCGCTGTCGGAGTCGGGGGCGGCGGTGTGCTACGTTACCCCCAGCCACCAGTTCCCCACGGGCGTCACCATGCCCGCCGGACGCCGGGCAGAACTGCTCCACTGGGCGGCACGGCGTCCCGGACAGCGGTACATCATCGAGGACGACTACGATTCTGAGTTCCGTTTCGACACCCGGCCCCTGCCCAGCCTGCAGGGGATGGCGGGGGCCGACGGGCCGGTGGTCTACCTCTCCACCTGCTCCCGCAGCCTCGCGCCCAGCATCCGCATTGCCTACATGGTGCTGCCGGAGCAGCTTCTGCCCGCATGGCATGCGAAATACGCCCTCTACTCCGGCACGGTGAGCCGTTTTGAGCAGCAGACACTGGCGCGGTTCATCACCGGCGGCTACTTCACCCGCCATCTGGCCCGGGAGCGGGTGGCCTATAAGGCCCGGCGGGACGCCCTGACAAAAGCCCTGCGGGAAGCCTTTGCGCCGGAAGAACTGCACCTCACCGGCCTGCACACCGGCCTGCACTTGCTGGCCGAACTGCGCGACCCGCCGCCGGACGATGCTCTCCGGGCCGCCGCTGAGGCCGAAGGCGTCCGGCTCAGCCTCCTGAGTGACTATGACCTCACCGGCGGCGGGACCGCTCTGGGCGGGACGCTGGTGCTGGGTTACGGCTCGCTGGCCGACGAGAGCTGTGCCTCGGTGGGTGAGACGTTGAAGAGGGCCTGCACGGCGGCACGGGAGTCGTCGGTGAGGGTGTAGCATTCGCCGTCCCACCCGCCGGGCAGGGCCTCGGTGTGGATGGCGGCAGAGCGGTCAGCGAGAAATTCCAGCGTATCTTCTAAAATGAGCAGGTCCTGCGCCGTCAAATCGGTGAGCAGGCTCGAGCTGTGGGCGCGCAGGGCGTCCGGCAGGGCAACGGGCAGAAGTTCCAGCTCCTGCCGGAAAAAGGCGTCCCACACCGCTGCCCGGGCGGCGGCTTTGTGGGCGGGCGAGACAGTGTCCTCCATCCCGTTGAGCAGTTCTTCTGCCTCCCGGGCCGAGACGGCCTGCACATTGGAACTGCACCCGGTGAGGGCCAGCTCCTCGGCGGTCAGCGCTCCCGAAAAACCCACCCGAAGCATCCCGTACCGGTCGGCGATGGCTTGCAGAACGGACGGCGCAAGGGCGAGATAGTGGGTGTCCTCGGGCAGGGAGAGAGCTGAGAGAAGTGCTTCCCGGCAGCGGGCCGGGCCGGCGGCGCGGTAGCAGTCGGAGAGGGCGGTTTCGTCCGCTCCGAAGGGTACGGTCAGCTCTCCGGGCAGAGCCAGCGCGTGGACACAGTTCTGGCTGGCATTCAGGTAGAGCAGCAGAAAGCCGGGTGCTGTCGTCTCGGTGGGAGCGATGCAGACCAGCAGACTCAGGCGGTTCTCTTCCTTCGGCTGACGGATGGCGACGCCGCTCTGAGGCCGGGAGGCCAGTCTTGTCCGCAGAGAGCGGCGGGTGAGCAGCACGGTGCCGCCCACTAGCGGCAGCAGCACCAGCAGCGCCGCCAGCAGTGCGGCCCAGAAGGGTCTCCAGCCTTTTTCTTTCATCTCCCGTTTCCTCCCTGAGAAGCCGTTTTCGTAAGTATTGCACACCGCCTGAGCGGTCTTTTTATCCGTATACTGCGTTGCTTCCCCTTGCAATCCACCAAGGATCGCTGCGGGAAATCGCCTTGTCTGCGGGTAAAAATCCTCGCCATTCGGCGAACCCCGCTCACGAAAACGGCTTCTAAAAAACTGCATAAAGCATGGCCTGATGGGGGAACCTTTATGCAGAAAAGGAGGGAAATACTATGAAATTCGATGATACCCCCAGCAGGGAAGAGCGGGAGGACTTCTGGCTCGACATCGGCCCGGCCAGTGCCTACGAGGGGCTGGACTGCTGTGAGACAGCCCGCCGCGACGGCGACGCCAGTCCGGACGGCCTTGCCCATGGTTTCGAAGGGGCCGAAAGCCCGAAAGACCTCGTGGCCCCGCCCGACGACGACCCGGACAGCGAACCGGTGCCGCATCTGCCGCCCCAGCTGAAAGCGCTGGAGTGGCTGGACACGATGGGCAGCCCCGATGATGTACCGCCCATCGACCGATAAAGGACGAAAAAAGTCACACCATAATAAAATTCACTTTCTGGTATGAAAGATGAAACTCGGGAATAAAATGCGGTAAAAGGCTTGCCAAGAAGCCGGAAATGTGATAAAGTATCTCCATTGTGTACAGTTGTGCATGTGGTGAGAACCGAATCGCAAGATGTGCCGCCCGGTGAGCCGGGTGTGCCGCACTCTGGAGAAGCCTGCAGGAGGCGGGTGCCGAAGGTGTAAGGCCGTTTGGGCCGATCTCTCAGGCAAAAGGACAGAGCAAACGTCTTTTGTGCAGGAAAGGTGTCCTGTGCGGGGTCATACGCTGAGTTTTTTGCGGGCAGAGCCTTTGGAAAAGAGGTTCTGCCCGCATTTTTGTTTGGGATGATCAGAGGGGGATTTCATATGGTGGACATCGTCACGCGCGTCAACAATGTGGTCAACGGCTTCGTCTGGGGGCCGTTCGGTCTGGCACTGCTGCTCTGCACCGGCCTGTGGCTCAGCGTCCGCACCGGCTTTTTCCAGTTCCGGCGGATGGGCTACTGGCTCAAGCATACCATCGGTGCTATTTTTACCAATAAGGACGTCACCGCCCACACCAGCAAGGAAGACATGGCCATCAGCCAGTTCCAGAGCATGTGTACGGCGCTGGCAGGCACCATCGGCACCGGCAACATCGTGGGCGTGGCCACGGCCATCGTCTCCGGCGGCCCGGGTGCCATCTTCTGGATGTGGGTCATGGCCCTGCTGGGCATGATGACCAGCTTTGCGGAAAACGTGCTGGGCGTCTACTACCGCCGCAAGAACGAAAAAGGCGAGTGGAGCGGCGGCGCGATGTATTATCTGACCGACGGTCTGGGCGCAAAGCCCGGCTGTAAGGCAGCGGGCAGGGTGCTGGCTGTCCTGTTTGCCTGCTTCTGCATCCTCGCGTCTTTCGGTATCGGCAACATGAGCCAGATAAACTCCATCGCCGGCAACATGAACGCGGCCTTCCATCTGCCGTACCTCGCCACCGGCCTTGCGCTGATGGTGGTGACGGCCCTCATCGTCATCGGCGGACTCAAGCGGGTGGCCGCTGTCACGGAAAAGCTGGTGCCGCTGATGGCACTGTTCTATGTTGCAGGTGCGCTCATCATCGTGGTCATGCACGCGGGCAATATCCCGGCGGCACTGGCGGCTATCTTCAAGGGTGCATTCAACCTCAACGCTGCAGGCGGCGGCGCGCTGGGCTACGGCATCAGCCAGACCATCACCTGGGGCTTCAAGCGCGGCGCGTTCTCCAACGAAGCCGGCCTCGGCTCTGCGGTCATGGTCAACTCGGCCTCTAACGTCAAGGAGCCGGTGCATCAGGGCATGTGGGGCGTGTTTGAGGTCTTCGCCGATACCATCGTGGTCTGCACCCTGACGGCCCTCGTCATCCTGACCACCGGCGTGGTAGACATCGAGAGCGGCGCTGTCCTCGCAGGTGTGCAGGACAATGCGCTGGTGGGCCAGGCGTTCACGGCGGCTTTCGGCAGTTTCGGCCCGAAGTTCATCGCTGTGTCCATCCTGCTGTTCGCCTACTCCACCACCCTCGGCTGGAGCCACTACGGCACCAAGGCCGTGGAGTATCTCTTCGGCACGGCGGGAAGCCGCATCTATAAGGTCGTCTTTGTCTGCATGACTGTCGTGGGCGCGACCATGAAGCTGGGCCTCGCGTGGGACCTCTCCGACACCTTCAACGGCCTGATGATGATACCGAACCTCATCGGCGTGCTGGCATTGTCCGGCACTGTGGTGGACATCACCAGGAACTACTTTGCCCGCCGCGTCCGGGGCGAGGACATCGAGCCCATGTGGTCGGCCTTTGAAGAGTATCAGAAGGAAGAAGAGGCCGAGGCTGCCGCCGAGGAGGCGGAGCTGGATAAGGCCGCAAACAAATAACACAAAAAGCAAGCCCCCGGAAGACGACCTTCCGGGGGCTTGCTGGTTTACTTCTTCTTTTTGCGAAGCTTTGCCGCCGCCCGCCCGGCGATGATGCCGCTGCCGAAGGCCCAGTGGAGGTTGTAGCCGCCGCAGCTGCCGGCGCAGTCCAGCGTCTCGCCCACGAAGTAGAGTCCCGGACAGCCCTTGAACTGGAAATCGTCCTCTACCTCGTCCAGAAGCAGGCCGCCGCCGGTGGTCTGAGCCTGCTTCCAGCCGCAGGGCGTCAAGCCCTCGAACCGCCAGCACTTGGCCGTGGCGGCGAGTTTCGGCCACGCGGAGGCGGGCAGGGCGCGGGCGTTTTCAGGTAAACCGGCATCGGCCCAGAGGGCACGGCCCAGCTTTGCGGGCAGCAAGCCCAGCCAGAACTCTGCCGCCTCGCTGCCCAGTAGTCCGACCCGCTGGGCGAACAGCGCGGCCAGCTCGGTTTCACTCAGAGCAGGGAAGAGGTCGAGGGCCGCGACAGGCCGCTTCGGCCCGCGCCCCGGGGCCAACAGACCCGAAAGCTGCATGATGCAGATGCCCGAAAGCCCGTACTCGGTGAACTGCACCTCGCCCGTTTCCCGGGCAAGCACGCGGCCATCTGCGCCGTCCAGCAGGCTGGCGCAGCCCTTGGCCCGGATGCCGGCCAGCGACTTGCGGGGATGAGCACACTGCAGGGCTGTCAGGCAGGGATAGAGGGGGGCCATCCGTCCGCCGCACTGGGCGGCGAACCGGGTGCCGAAGCCATCGGTGCCGAACTGAGGGCCGGCATCACCGCCCATGGCGCAGATGACGGCGTCGGCCCGCAGGGTCTCGCGGCCTGCCTCTGTCTCGATTTGGACGGCATAGCCGCCCCGGCTTTGGCTCAGGTTCTGGACGGTGCAGCCGGTGCGCACCTCGACGCCCAGTCTCGACAGATGGTGCTCCAGCAGGGCCAGTACGTCCGCTGCCTGATTGGAATACGGGTACACCCGCCCGGCCTCGTCGGTGCGGGGGTAGAGGCCGAGGCTCTCGAACCACGCCAGCGGCGCAGCCTCGTCCACGGCGCTCAGCAGGCGGCGCAGGGCCTTGGGGCTGCTGGTGAAGTACCGCTCCGGCGTGATGTCACGGTTGTCGAGATTGCAGCGCCCGTTGCCGGTGGCCAGAAGCTTTTTGCCCACCTTCACGTTTTTGTCCAGCACGGTGATGTGTGCGCGGCCCTCTGCGGTCTGTGCTGCCGCCAGCGCAGCGGCCAGACCGGCTGCGCCGCCGCCCAAAATCAAAATCTGCTGCATCCTCTGCCCATCCTTTCTATCGCAATTTTCAAAAATAGTGCCTATCAAAATAGCATATTTGCGATATGCAGTTTGCGGATGTTGCTTGTGCATTAAAAACGCAAACTGCTATAAATATAAGCTCATTGTATCATAGCCGCCCCTGTTTGGCAAACACAGGGCGGGCAGGTGTATATTTCCCTGCCGCTTCCACATAATAACTACACAGCATGGGAAAATGCAGAATGGGAAGGATGGTACACAGATGAAAGCAACCGGAATCGTCCGCCGCATCGATGAGCTGGGCCGGGTGGTCATCCCGAAGGAGATACGCCGCACCCAGCGTATCCGCCGCGGTGACCCCCTCGAGATCTTCACCACCGGCGACGGCGAGGTCATTTTTAAGAAGTATTCCCCGGTGGGGGAGCTGCAGGGGGTGGCGGTGCAGTACGCCGAGGTACTGAGCCGAAGCTTCGCCCTGACGGCCTTCGTGGCTGACCGTGACCGCATCCTCGCCGCAGCCGGGTCGGGGAGGCGCGACCTTGCCGACCGCAGCGTCAGCCAGCCGCTGGAAAAGGTGATGGAGTCCCGCAAGCCCTACCTCAGCGAGGGTGACCCCGAGCATGTCCTGCTGCCCTGCGAGGGTTCGCTGCGGCCATTGCTTTGCGCGTGGCCCATCATCGCGGCAGGGGATGTCACCGGGGCCGTGGGTCTGCTGGCCGAGGACCGCACCCAGCAGCCCGACCCTGCCCAGCAGAAGGCTGTGGCTGTGGCGGCAGCGTTCCTGGCAAAGCAGATGGAAGAGTGAACATTATTATAATAGAGGGAGCGTCTGCGTTTCTGGCAGGCGCTCCCTTTTTTGTTTATGACAGAATTATGAATCTTTATAAACTTTTTCGAGAAGCTATTGACAGGGGAAAATTTTTGGCTATAATGGTCTTAGCACTCAGGAAGACGGAGTGCTAAAGAAACGAAAGCCAAAAAGGAGGCAGGCGCTATGACGATGGATGCACGCAAGCAGCGAGTCTTGCAGGCGATCGTGGCGCTGTATGGCCTCGAGGGCGAGCCTGTGGGCAGCAGTGTGCTGGCAAACTATTTTGATATGGCTGTGTCCAGCGCCACGCTGCGCAACGAAATGGCGGCGCTGACCAAGCTGGGTCTGCTGGAGCAGCCCCACACCAGCGCGGGCCGTGTCCCCAGTGCCAAAGGCTACCGTTATTATCTCGACAATCTGCTGACGGACGACCAGCCGCTGGACCGCGTGACCCGCGCCCGCGTCGAAGCCGTTTTCGCCAGCCTCGACCATGAGCCGGAAAAGCTCGCACAGGGCGCTGCAAAGGCGCTGGCCGCCATCAGCGGCTGCACCGCGGCCGTCAGCACCCCCTGTGCCGAAGACCTCTGCGTCGCCCACTACGAAGTCGTTCAGGTGGGCCGCAGCGCGGCGGCTGTACTGGCCGTCACGACGGCGGGCTACGTTCGCACCCGTGTGGCGCGGGTCCGCACCGGCCTCTCCCGCGAGAACGCCGCTGCGCTGGCCGCGCTGCTCAACCGCAACCTGACCTTCGTTGCGCCGGTGGACCTGTCCAACCGGCTGCTGGCAGAGCTGTGCAGCCAAATCGACCCGGAGCTGGTTCCGGTCATCAGCGCAGCCGCTGCGATTTTGCAGGATTCCGCACAGCCCCACGTATTTCTGGGCGGTGAGCAGTACCTGCTCAACTGGCCGCAGCTCGAAGGCAAGGTGGGCGACATCCTCACCCTGCTGAACGACGAAGAGCAGGCGGCCCACATCATCGCACCCCCGGCAGACCGCAGTGAGAGCGTGCTGCTGGGTGAGGATCTGGAACCTCAGATCCCCGGCTTGTGCATCGTCAGCGACCGCTACCTGGTAGGCGGCGGGCTGTGGGGTACGGTGGCCCTGATCGGGCCGACCCGGATGCCCTTCCAGAAGCTGATGCCGCTGCTCCACCTCTTTGCCGACGAGCTTGGCGAGGGCATGAGCGGCAAACGAAAAGACACCCCGCAGATGGCCGCACCCCGGCGGACTGTGATATATAAGGAGGATCTGGAATGAGCGAAGAGACCAAAAAGACGGCAGAAGCTCCCGAGCAGGAAGCAAAGGAGACCGAAGCCGCACCTCAGGAAGCGCCCGAGACCGCCGCAGCCCCCGAGAAGGAGACCGAGGCAGAACCCGCAGACGCCAAGAAGAAAGATGGCTGGTTCAATAAGAAGGCACGCGAGATGGACGCCGTAAAGGCAAAGCTCGACGCAGCCGAGAAGAACGCCGCACAGGCCAAAGACCAGCTGCTCCGGATGGCAGCGGAGTACGAGAACTACCGCAAGCGCTCCACCCGCGAGGCTGACCAGAAGTTCAACGATGGCGTGTCCTTCGCCGTGAACCAGATCATCCCCATCCTGGACACGCTGGAAATGGCAGCCAACGCCCCCACCACCGACGAGAACTACAAAAAGGGCGTGACTATGACGCTGGACAAAGCCGCCAAGGCACTGGATGCCCTCCATGTAGAGGAGATCGAGGCGCTGGGCAAGCCTTTTGACCCCAACTTCATGAACGCCGTCCAGCAGATCCCCGCCCCGGACGGGCAGGAGAGCGGCACCGTCATCACGGTGTACCAGAAAGGCTACAAGCTGGGCGACAAGATCGTCCGCCACGCGACCGTCGTGGTGGCCGAGTAAATCCGCAAAGACCCGCAGGGGTTTTGAATATAGACATCCGCTTCATATCTAAGCATGAGATAAACAAGTTCTTTTGAGAGGAGACTTCATTTATGAGCAAAATCATTGGTATTGACCTTGGTACTACGAATAGCTGCGTGGCTGTCATGGAGGGCGGCGAGCCCGTCGTCATCGCAAACTCCGAGGGCGCCCGCACCACCCCGTCTGTTGTTGGCTTCACCAAGACCGGTGACCGTCTGGTCGGTCAGGTCGCAAAGCGTCAGGCCATCACCAACCCCGAGAACACCGTTTCTTCCATCAAGCGTCAGATGGGTACCGACCACAAGGTGACCCTGAACGGCAAGGAGTACACTCCCCAGCAGGTCAGCGCTATGATCCTGCAGAAGCTGAAGGCTGATGCGGAGGCTTATCTGGGCGAGCCTGTCACCGAGGCCGTCATCACCGTTCCTGCTTACTTCAACGACAGCCAGCGTCAGGCTACCAAGGACGCCGGCACCATCGCCGGCCTGAACGTCAAGCGTATCATCAACGAGCCTACTGCCGCTTCTCTGGCATACGGCATCGATAAGGAAGATGACCAGAAGATCATGGTCTACGACCTGGGCGGCGGCACCTTCGATGTCTCCATCATCGAGATGGGCGACGGCGTCACCGAAGTTCTGGCCACCAACGGCGACACCCATCTGGGCGGCGACGACTTCGACCAGCGCATCATCGACTGGATGGCTGACGCCTTCCAGACCGAGAACGGCATCGACCTGCGCAAGGATAAGATGGCCGCTCAGCGCCTGAAGGAAGCTGCCGAGAAGGCAAAGATCGAGCTGTCCAGCGCTATGAGCAGCCAGATCAACCTGCCCTTCATCACTGCTGACGCTACCGGCCCCAAGCATCTGGATATGACCCTGACCCGTGCAAAGTTCAACGAGCTGACCGCAGATCTGGTCGACCGCACCATGACCCCTGTCCGCAAGGCTCTGCAGGATGCCGGCCTGCGCGCATCTGATCTGAAGAAGGTCCTGATGGTCGGTGGTTCCACCCGTATCCCCGCTGTCTACGATGCAGTCAAGAAAGAACTGAACTGCGAGCCCTTCAAGGGCATCAACCCCGATGAGTGCGTGGCTGTCGGTGCTGCTATCCAGGGCGGCGTCCTGCAGGGCGACGTCAAGGGTCTGCTGCTGCTGGATGTCACCCCGCTGAGCCTCGGTATTGAGACTCTGGGCGGCGTCTGCACCAAGATCATTGAGCGCAACACCACCATTCCTACCCACAAGAGCCAGGTCTTCTCCACTGCTGCGGATAACCAGCCCTCTGTTGAGATCAATGTCCTGCAGGGCGAGCGTGAGTTTGCCCGCGACAACAAGAGCCTCGGCGTCTTCCATCTGGACGGCATCGCTCCGGCTCCCCGTGGTGTGCCTCAGATCGAAGTCACCTTCGATATTGATGCAAACGGCATCGTGAAGGTCAGCGCGAAGGACCTGGGTACCGGCAAGGAGCAGAACATCACCATCACCGCTTCCACCAACATGTCCAAGGACGACATCGACAAGGCTGTGAAGGAAGCTGAGCAGTTTGCTGCCGACGATAAGAAGAAGCGCGAGGAAGTGGACATCCGCAACGGCGCCGACCAGATGGTCTTCCAGACTGAGAAGATGCTGAAGGAGAACGGCGACAAGATGCCCGCCGACGTCAAGAGCGAGGCTGAGGCAAAGCTGGCCGACCTGAAGACCGCTGTCCAGTCCGGCTCCATCGACGACATCAAGGCAAAGCAGGATGCTCTGAGCCACGTCTTCGAGAAGATGTATCAGGCTGCCGCTGCTGCCCAGCAGCAGGCCGCAGGCGCACAGCCCGGCCCCGATGCTGGCGCAAACGGTCAGCAGAAGCCCAACGATGACGGCGTTGTGGACGCAGACTTCAAGGAAGTCTGATTTGAGACACAGCAGTGCGTATCCGGCCAAACCGGCGGGTATGCGCGTAGAATAGCAAAAGCCGCTCCGGTTTTGCCGGGGCGGCTCTTGCTGGTTATAGAGAAAACCTCTCAGTCTCGCTGACGCTCGCCAGCTCCCCTGATAGGGAAGCCATTGGCAGGCCGGTCAGGCTTGTACAGATTTGCTTGAGGGCTGTCTGTACTGGAAGCGGCAGTGCGCTGCTATATAGGGGAGGTTGCTGCTTATACGAGAGGTGATTGGATTATGGCACAGGAGAAACGTGATTACTACGAAGTGCTGGGTGTATCCAAGACGGCCACCGACGCGGAGATCAAAAAGGCTTACCGCAAGCTGGCCATGAAGTACCACCCGGACTATAACCCCGGCGACAAGGAAGCCGAGGAAAAGTTCAAGGAGATCAACGAGGCAAACGAGGTGCTTTCGGACCCGAAGAAGCGCCAGCTCTACGACCAGTACGGCTTTGCCGGTGTTGACCCCAACTACGCCGCCCAGAACGGCGGCGGCCCCGGCGGCTTTGGAGGTTTCAGCGGTTTTGGCGGCGACGGTGTTGACCTTGGCGATATTTTTGGCGACATCTTTGGCGGTGGCTTCGGCGGTTTTGGCGGCTCGAGCCGTTCGGCGAATCCCAACGCCCCCCGCAAGGGTCAGGACATCCGGGTGCGCATCACCCTGACGTTTGACGAGGCGGTGCATGGCTGCAAGAAGAACATCACCATTACCCGTCAGCAGGAGTGTACCGAGTGCCACGGCAGCGGCTGCGCCGCCGGTTCCAGCCCGGAGACCTGCCCTGACTGCGGCGGCAGAGGCTTTGTTATTCGTCAGCAGCGTACGCCCTTCGGCGTCATGCAGACCCAGCAGCCCTGCTCCCGCTGCGGCGGCAAGGGCAAGCTCATCAAGAACCCCTGCAAGAGCTGCCACGGCAGCGGCACCATCGCGGTCAAGAAGACTCTGGAGGCCAATGTCCCTGCGGGCATCGACGACGATCAGGGCTTCCGCCTCTCGGGCATGGGCAATGCCGGCACCAACGGCGGCCCCGCAGGTGACGTCATCGTGGCGGTGACTGTCCGGCCCAGCGAGGTGTTCCAGCGCGACGAGAACAACATCTACGTCGTCTTCCCCATCACCTACAGTCAGGCTGTCCTGGGCGATACCATCACGGTGCCTTCCATCGACGGCAAGGTCGAGGTCAATGTGCCGGAAGGCACCCAGAGTGGCACCACCTTCCGCCTGCGCGGCAAGGGCGTCCAGTATGTGAATGGCAGAGGCCGCGGTGATATGTACGTCAAGTGCGAGGTCGAGATCCCCAAGAAGCTCAGCCGCACCCAGCGTGAGGCCCTGAAGAAGTTCGAGGGGACCCTGAAAGAGGATAACTACGAAAAGCGCAAGGGCTTCTTCAAAAAGCTGAAGGATATGTTCAATAACTAAATCAGCACGTCTATAAACAGGCAGAGGCATCCGGTTTGGGTGCCTCTGCTTTTGTATGGACAGATAAAAAGAGGGCGGCGGCCCTTCCCTTACGGGAAGAGCCGCCGCCTTTGTTGTTCTTTGGAGTCTCCTGATTTATTAAAGCAGGATAAGAGCTGCGTTAATCACAAGGCCAATTCCGGTAGCGGAGGTACCCAGAACCCAACTGGCACACGCAAGGTCATAGAGGAAATTAGACACACTCTTCCCCATATCATTTGCGAAATAGTCCAGACCATCCTGAGTCCAAGTATTAGGGTTCTTCTTGCGGTAATCACGGATAGCGGTGACGCCCGCAAGCCATGCATAAGGAGGGAAGACCCATGCAGCGATAGCCTGAATAGCACTGGCACCACCGGTGGTATAGGTCATTTCCTCTTCGTTCATCACGCAGTAGGAAGCGGGCAGCATCATGATGTTTTCCATAGTAGCACTCCTTTACGAACAATATCCCAAAACAGCGCGGTGTGCGCCGGTTTGACGAAAGATAGAAGTTCCCGAAAAGCCGCAGGGGAAACTTACAGGATGAGCAGCAGCGCGCTCAGGGGAGCGAGAGCCACCACCGTACCGGTAGAAACAACGTCACGCAGGAAGTTGGAAGGCGATTTGGACATATCGTCGCTGATGGCGTCCATTGCACGGCCCATAACGGTGAGAGGATTGCCCCTGCGGTTGCTGTCAACGCTCAGCCAGTCTCTGGCCTGCGAGATGCCCCAGACATAGCTGGATGCCAGAACGGCCACGCCCACGATGGTGACGACGCCGCCAACAGCGCTGCCGCCGGTGGTGTAGGTCATCTCATCGTCAGAAAGCACTGCGTAATCAGCAGGCAACTCCATATATTTCTTCATAAAGAATCACTCCTTCATATCAGCAGACGGCGCACCGCACCGCGCTGCAAAGATCCCTCTTGCAGAGCTAACTTCTCTGACAGCATCATTCTACTACAATGCTGGATTTTGTGCAAGGGTTTTGGATAGAAACCACAAAAACCCGGGAAAATGCATGAAAAACACCTCGGAAGTTTGTGGAAAAATACTGCAATAATTCCCGGTATCAGCCCGCTACGCCGGCCCGGTAGAGGTAGGGGTCGCTCTTGAAGCTGTCGAAACTGTAGAGCACGAGGAGCTGGTCGTAATCGTTGTCCGCAATGAGCTTGTCCAGACCGTAGTTATAATTGCGGAAATCCACCACGTCGATGTCGGCGTAGTTGGCCGTCAGGTAAGGCACGAAGCAGTTGGCGTAACTGTCCTTGATGACGAGAATGCGCCCGGTGCCGTCGCCCTTGATGCGGCTCAGGCCGTTGTTGCCGTGGAGGAACATGGCATACTTGTCGTAAACGTCCAGCTTGGCCGTGTCATACAGGCCGGTCGTCTCACCGTCGGCGGGCTGGCCGGGGCCGCTGACCGAGTAGATGGTCAGTTCGTTCGGCAGGTCATAATAAGTGATGGTGTCCGGTTTTGCGTCCGGCGTCCGCGCCTTGGAGTAGTGGGTGCCGTAGAAGCCGTCTGCCGCCAGCACGGTGTGGGCCGAGGGATCAAAGGGCGTAAGGCCCAGGGTGTCGCAGAGCAGCTTGTAGGCGTAGTATGCGCCGGCGCTCGTCCAGTGGTGGTCGGTGCGGTAGTAGATATATTCGTCCTTGTGCGCGGTGAGGGTCTGCCGCACGTCCACAAAGCGGCCTCCGGCGGCCTGTACGGCATCGGAAAGCGAGTCGAGATAACAGTCCTCGTCCAGCAGCGGAGCGCCCGCAGGGACGTTTTCCGGGTAGATGGCGGACGCCGCAGGCACCAGCATCACGTTGACCTTGCCCGGGTACCGCTGACAGAGCGCTTCCAGCGCGGCAGTGTTCTTGGGCAGGGTGCGCGTCTCGCTGGAAACGAGGCCGTAGGTGCGGGGGAACATCATGTGCTGTTTGCCCAGCAGGATGCCGCCGCTCTGCTCCTTCTGCATCACCTTCGTTTCCACGGTGCTCTGCAGGGCGACCCAGTTGTCACGGCCCGCCACCTGGTCTTTGACGTATTTCGTGTAGGCCGTGAAGAACTTGTTCAGCCCATCAGCCGAGACGCTGGACAGGCTGGGCTGCTGGGAGAGGGTGGTGTTTTCCAGTTCACTGTAGGCCCGGTCCGGCGTGACAAGGTCCAGCACGAACAGCCCGGCAAAAAACAGGGTGAATGCGATAAGGACCGGATAGCGGAAAATCGAAGCGGAGCGCTTTGAATGTTTGTCCATCGTTCACGCCTCCTCTTAAAAGTTGAAATACAGGAACGGGCTGTTGGTGCTGCCCACGACGTAAGCCATCGAGACCGTCAGCAGCACCAGAATGGTCAGCGCCTTGGTGATGGCATTGCGGGAAAGCAGCTTCCACAGCTTTTCGATGAGCGGGGTGCAGCAGACGACGGAGACCGCCAGCAGTACGCCGTAGTTGCGCAGGAAGTAAAGGGGCATCACGCCGCCGGAAGGGATGAAAAGCTTGCGGAACAGCAGGCCGAACTCCACGCCTGCGTCGTTGCCCACGAACATGGCCCAGCCCACGACCACGAGGAAGAGGGTGTAGATATGGGGCCAGACCCTGCCCTTTTTGAGGTAGGGCAGGAGGAAGAGCTTTTCCAGAGCCAGCAGCACGAAATAGTACAGGCCCCAGCAGATGAAGTTCCAGTTCGCGCCGTGCCAGATGCCGGTGAGCAGTTCGACGACGAACAGGTTGAAAATCTGTCGCTTGAGGCCCTTGCGGTTGCCGCCGAGGGGGATATACACATACTCCCGGAACCAGCCGGACAGCGTCATGTGCCAGCGCCGCCAGAACTCGGTGATGGACGCGGAGATATAGGGGTAGTTGAAGTTCTGGGGGAAGTCGAAGCCCAGCATCTTGCCCATGCCGATGCCCATCAGGGAGTAGCCGGAAAAGTCGAAATAGAGCTGGAGCGAGTAGGCGATGACGCCCAGCCAGACCAGCGGGGTCGAGGCGTTGGCGAGGCCCACGAAGGAGACGGAGGGGCTGTCCGCTACGCCGATGATGTCCGTCCAGAGCGCACCGATGGCGTCGGCCAGCAGGACTTTCTTTGCCAGGCCGAAGGTGAACAGGGTCATGCCGTCCTCGATCTGCTTGAGCTCATAGCGGCCTTTGTAGACGTGGAGACGGTCGGAGACGTCCCGGTACTTGACGATGGGGCCGGCGATGAGCTGGGGGAACATGACGACGTAAGCACCAAAATCAATGATGTTATGCTCCGTTTCCACATCCCGGCGGTAGACGTCGATGGTGTAGGAAAGTGTCTGGAAGGTGTAGAAGCTGATGCCCAGCGGCAGTACGCTGATGCCCTGAATGGACGCAAAACCGGTGCCGAAGATGGCATTGATGCTGCTGAGCACGAAATTTGCATACTTGAAGTAGAAGAGCATCCCGAGACTGCCCGCCAGCGCGATGAGCAGCAGGATGAGACGGGCGGCCTTGTTCTGCTCGAAGCGCTCAAGCCCTAGGCCGCAGAGGTAGTTGATGAGGATGAGCGCCAGCATGACCGGGAAAAAACGCACCTCGCCCCAGCAGTAGAACACGAGGCTGCACAGGAACAGAACGGTATTTTTGAGTTTCGGGGGCGCGAGATAGTACAGCGCCAGTGTGATGGGCAGAAAGCGCAGCAGAAAGATGATGGTGCTGAAGACCACGGCGTCAGCCTCCTTTTAACATTGTGATAAAGCCGAAAAAGGCCGATGCCGCCACGGCACCGGCCCGAGAGAGTCTGTTTATTTGCCCAGAACGTCCTTCACGGCGCTGGTCAAATCAGAAGAGCAGTCGTTGGAGGCAATGACCATCACCACGAGGTCGTCGCCGCCGTCGATGATGGCGTTCTCCACGTTGGACTGTGCCTGTGCAAACTCAGCATAGTTGCCGTAGAAAGCCACCTGGTCCTGCTGGTAGGTCTTGAGGGTGTCCATGACGTCCTGTGCCTTGCCAGCGGCGGGCTGGATGGCCAGCACCAGACCGGCGTCGCCGTTGTCGTTGCTCTTGAGGCCCTTGTAGCTGGTCACATCGTCGGCTTTCAGGCCAAAGTCGTACTCGATGTTCATGGCCGTTATCTCAAACTGGTTGGAGATGGGGTCGGCCTCGAGCAGAGCGTCTACGGCAGAAGCCACGGCGTCGGAAGCGCCGTTCTCCTCAGCGGAAACGGAAGCTGTCGGCTCGGAAGAAGCGCTCTGGCTGGCGGCCTCGGAGGACGCTGCGCTCGAAGCGGCAGAGGATGCCGAAGAGGCAGAGCCGCCGCAGCCTGCCAGCAGGACACAGCCTGCAGCCAGCGCAGCAGCAGAAAGGACGAGTTTCAGACGAATATTCATAAAAGATTTCCCTCTTTTGTCGTTAAAATTCTGAGGCCCGGCCGCCCCGAAAACTGTCGGCCCAAAACCCCAAGATAGTCTACCATATCGACGGCAGAATTGCAAACGAAGCGTGAAATTTTAACCTTTTCTTCACCAGTGGATTCAGCCCTCGGCGGCGATGCTCTGCAGAGTCTCGATATAGTCCTCAAAGCACAGGCCGCTGGCGTTGATCTTAGCGGCGTTCTCCACGCCCACATACCGCCAGTGCCAGGGCTCGTAGATGATCTCCGTCTTGTCCTCGGCGTCCTTGGGGTAGCGGAGGATGAAGCCGTAGTCGCCCGCGTGCTCACAGAGCCAGCGGAAGGCGGCGGTCTTTTCGAAGCCCTCGTCCAGACCGGTGTGCTCCGGGCTGTTCAGGTCGGCGGCGAGGCCGCAGTTGTGCTCGGAGTATCCCGGAGGGTTGACGACGGCAGCGGCCTTTTCCTTGGCAGTGGCATTGTCGTAGCCCTTGTCGAGGTAGTATTTGGTCTTCCGCTCGTAGAGGCTGGTCTGGTACTTGACGCTGCGGTAGCCGCTCTGCATCCAGACGGTCACGCCGTCGGCGGCAGCGGCTTTCTGCATCTCAAGGAAGGCGTCGCAGGCCACGGTCTGCAGCGTCTTGTTGACGGCGGTGGCAGAGCCGCACTCCTTGGTATCAAAAGTATAGTCGTCCGGCATCTTGCTGGTGTGGTTCACCAGCACCATCAGCGGGTCGGCCAGCATGGCGCGGGCCTCGTCGGCGGTGAGGCCGAGGGCGTTGGCGGCGGTGAGGCCGAGGGCGTTGGCGGGCGCAGCGGTGTTCTCGGCAGAGCTCACAGTGGAATCGGCGATGCTCTGGGCCGGCATGGAGATGGCGGACGCCGCCGAAGCGCTGGGGACGACGGCATGGCGGGTGAGCAGGAAGGAGACGCCGCCTGCGGCGACGCAGAGCATCACGGTAAGGCCGGCCACCCGGCGGATGGCGCGGTTACGTCTGCGGCGGCGCACCTCGGCGCGGGTGAGGCGTCGGCGGTGAGGATGAGGAGCGGAGGGATTCATAATGGACCTTCTTTCTTGTTGAGGGTGTGTATATTTTTGCACACGGGCGGACATCCTATTCCCGGGAGGCGAACAGGATGAAAATGTCGGCTGAGGAATACGGGCGCAGGGTGCGCCGGGTCGGCCCGCCCTCGCCGCTGGGCGGGGACTGCCTCTGGGCGTTTGGCGTGGGCGGCAGCATCTGCCTGCTGGGCGAGGTGCTGCGCGGGTGGTATCTGACCATGGGGCTCGACAAAGAGCTGGCCGGGACGCTCACCAGCTGCACGCTGGTGGCGCTGTCGGCATTGCTGACGACGCTGGGCCTCTACCAGAAGCTGGCCGCGAAAGCGGGCGCAGGCACCCTCGTACCCATCACGGGCTTTGCCAATGCAGTGGTCAGTGCGGCCATCGAGTTCAAGACCGAGGGCCGTGTGCTGGGGACCGGCGCGAAGATGTTCATCATCGCCGGGCCGGTCATCGTATACGGTACGCTGGCGGCGGTTCTCTACGGCAGCGTCTACTGGCTGCTGCAGTAAAAGTCCCCCTGCCAAGGATACGCATAAGGAAGTGCGGAAATTGCACTTTCACACTAAAATTCAGTATACCACAAAAAACAGATAAAATCAGCCCCATAAAGGAGGAAACTGTGATGGCTGCACGACGCGGAGACACTCTTTTGTTCCCGACGCCGCCCGTCGTGGCGGCTCATGCGGCCATCGGCGGCAAAAAGGAGGGTGAAGGCCCCCTTGCCGCCTGTTTCGACGAGCTGAGCGCCGACAACTTTTTCGGCCAGTCCAACTGGGAGGCCGCCGAGAAAGAAATGGCCCTGCGGGCGGCGCGGCTCTGCCTCAAAAAGGCTGAGACGACGCCGGATAACGTCAGCCTCGCGCTGGCGGGCGACTTACAGGCCCAGTGTACCGCGTCCAGCTACGCCCTGCGGGAGCTGGGCATCCCCTTTGCCGGCCTCTTCGGGGCCTGCAGCACGATGGCCGAGGCGCTGGGCCTCGGCGCGGCGCTGTGCAGTGCAGGCATGGCCGACGGCCTGCTGGCGATGACGTCCAGCCATTTCTGCGCGGCAGAGCGTCAGTTCCGCACGCCGCTGAGCTACGGCGCTGTCCGGACGCCCACCGCCCAGTGGACGGCTACGGCGGCGGGTGCCTGCCTGCTGCGGCCCGCCGGTGAGGGGGTGCAGCTCTGCGCCGCCACCTTCGGACGGGTGCAGGACTATAAAATAAAAGACATCAACAACATGGGTGCGGCCATGGCCCCCGCTGCCGCCGCAACTCTTTTGCACTATCTGAAGGACACCGGCAGCGCCCCGGCGGACTTCGACCGCATCTACACCGGCGACCTCGGCCATGTGGGCAGCCAGCTCCTGCGCGACCTGCTGGCGGCAGAAGGTCTTCTGCTCAAGAACCATGTGGACTGCGGCTGCATCCTCTACGATGCCGCCGAGCAGACAGTGAAGAGCGGCGGCTCCGGCCCGGGCTGCTGCGCCTCCGTCCTCTGCGGGCATATCCTGCCCCGCCTCGAGAAGGGAACGCAGAAGCGGGTGCTCTTTATCGCCACCGGTGCGCTGATGAGCCAGACGACCTTTTTGCAGAAGGAGAGCATCCCGGCCATCGCCCATCTCGTGGAGCTGCGCAGCCCGCAGCAGAAGGAGGAAAACGGATGAATTACTTCTGGGCCTTCGTGGTGGGCGGCTGCATCTGCGTCATCGGCCAGCTGCTCATCGACCTCACCGGTTTGACCCCGGCCCGCATCCTGACGGGCTATGTGGTGGCAGGCGTCATTCTCTCGGCGGTGGGGTGGTATGCGCCGCTGGCGGAGTTCGCGGGCTGCGGGGCCACCGTGCCGCTGCTGGGCTTCGGCCATCTGCTGGCGAAAGGCGTGCGGACGGCCATCGAAGAGGAAGGGGCCATCGGCATCCTCACCGGCGGGCTGACTGCCGCTGCGGCAGGTATTACCACCAGCCTTGTGTGCGGAGTCGTCTGCTCGTGGGTGGGGAAGAGTCATGACCAGAATTAGAAAAACATCCCGGCTCAAACCGGGATGTTTTTGTGTGTAAGGCGGGCCGTTTCGCCTCATTTTTCGCCCGGAGTGCGTTATATTGGGGCCAGAAGGAGGCGAAAAGCCATGCGACAGGAAACACAATGGACGACGATCTTCTGGGAGGGCTGGACGGCGCTGGCGCTCTGCGCAGCGGCGGTGTTCTGGCCCGGCAGTGCGGCGCTGGGCTATCCGGCTGTGCTCTGGCCGGGGCTGGCCCTTGCGGCGGCGGTCCCCGTCCTCTGGGCCGGGTGGTGGCTCTGGGCGGAGAAGGCTCCGCCGCTGCCGGAGGAGGAGCTGATGGGGCAGCAAGGGAAAGTACATATTGTTACGGATGAAGTTTTTCTATGACAAAAGTTAAGTTCTCTTTTGCGCACCAAAAGAGAACCAGAAAAGTGCCCGCTACTTTCGAG